>JAYTAK010000350.1:0-1833 GCA_043737515.1 Candidatus Kuenenia sp.
AAGATTCTCAAACAGATACAACCCGGATTTTCCGGGGCACACGAGGTCGATGTCGCCGTCGGCGTCCATGTCCACTGCGGCCATCTGCAGACCTGTGCCTGCGCTGCCTTTCGGAAAATCTTTCAAAGCCCAGCGGTCTTTGGCGTCTTTCGGTGCGTTGATGGCCGGGTCGCCGTGGAAGATCGTGTGCTTGATCCAGTTCGCGGTTGCACGGTCGAATTGGTAGTAGAAGACTACGGAGGCATCTGTGTCACCGGGCTCGACTTCGTGTGCGTAGACTCGTTTGCCGGTGACAAGTTCCGGTTCGCCTTTGCCATCCAGATCGGTAAACGCCAGCGTGTGAACCTGTGAGAATGTGTCGTCGATGTTCAGCTTGGTCCATTCTCGCTTGCCGTCGGCTGCAGTGGATTGTTTAAGCCAATGCAGGCCGAAACCGTGGCCCATGCCGTAGACGATATCTGCCAACTGATCGCCATCGACATCGCGGCCGTGAATGAAAATCCCGGCGGCTCCCAGTTGGAACTCAGCATGGAACGGCCATGCGTTTGATGCGGCGTCCTCGGGCTGTTCGTGCCAGCCTTTCGGAGTGATGATGTCGAGTCGACCGTCGCGGTTGATGTCTCCGACTCCAACACCGTGCCCTGCCCCTTCACTTCCAAGATCATGTTTGGTCCAGACGACGGCGGGCTTCTGCTGCGTCAGTTCGTACCAGACAACGACGTTACCGGTGTTCGGCAGAAAGTCGAGTTTCCCGTCGCCGTTGAGATCGACCAGTTCGCCGGTCTCCATATTTCCCGGCGTATCAATTTCATGCTCAGTCCAGGGCGCGGTCGCGTCGCCGCCAGGATTCTCAACCCAGCCTACTCGCCTGCCGAAATAGTTGCAGGTCACGACATCAGGACGTCCGTCGCCGTTCACGTCCAGCGGCGAGTCCGCGAAGTCT
This sequence comes from Candidatus Kuenenia sp., assembly GCA_043737515.1. Taxonomy (GTDB): domain Bacteria; phylum Planctomycetota; class Planctomycetia; order Planctomycetales; family Planctomycetaceae; genus SXXK01. The sequence continues at coordinate 944 of JAYTAK010000350.1, forward strand.
TCATAGTAGTGCGGATTCTGGGTGCTCGCCGGAACATCGCGCACCTTGTGCTTTGTCCAGTTCGGAGCTGCATACCACGAATCGCCGCAGAAGATGTCCAACTTTCCGTCGCCGTTAAAGTCCGCCGCACCGCAGGCTTCATAGGGCGACTGATCGTTGATCGTGTGCATTTTCCATTTCAGGTCCGGCGATTTTTCATCGGCGGCGACGGTCTGCGAGACCACGGGTGTTGCGGCTATGACGAGAGACAGGCAATACAGAAGCTGACGGCGAATGAATCGTGGCATCATGTGAGGATTCCAGAATGCGGCACTGCCGCAACGACAGGGAATGGGGATGTCGGGTCGTGAACGATGCATCATTTCAGTGAATCTCGGGCGCATTGGCAACTGAACGAGTGATGTGGCTGCTCAATTGCGAATTTCATCATTGCTGCAAAATGACTCGGAGAAACGGGCTTCATCCGGAAGCTGACACGCAGTCACCCCAGGCATCCTTGCAGAAATTTCTTCGTTTAACCGCGTGCCCATCGGGCCGCGCTGACTGCCTAAACGCGGGGCGATGCCCACGCGGTTAAACGATTGATCGCAATGACCTTCCACTGGGTTGCTTGCAATGCTGGGTCATGCAGCGATTGCAAATAGATGATCCAGACTGCAGACGGTTCGGTATGCGTGTGCCATTCGGACAGATTGCGGGCGACCTGCTGCCAGACGCCACCGAATCGCAAAGAATCGCGACCGGATTTCATCGATGTGCTGCGACCAATGTCGAAGCCGGATCGCTGCCCGAAGAATCCCGCGCGGAGCAGTTGATTGATCGGGTCAACACGACATCGACCGTGTGGCTGGGATCAACGCTGGAGTGCGTTCAGTGTCACGATCACAAGT
>JAYTAK010000351.1:0-9995 GCA_043737515.1 Candidatus Kuenenia sp.
CAGCGGCTTCATCAGTTTCTGTTTGGTTTCTTTGCCAAAGTCCCCGAACCGGACGCCCGTAAAATCAATTGACTGTCCGTCACGGTCCACAAGCTCCTGCTTGTAGTCAAATGAATCAACATGACTGGGGCCGCCCTGCATAAAGATGAAAATGATGCGCTTCACACGAGGCGGGAACATCGGACGTTGTTCGCTGACCGTGTCCCGCCCGGATGGCTTGACGGATTCCGAAACTGCGGTCTGAGCCAGCATCGCCTGCAGAGCCAGCGCACCGAAACCGCAGCTTGTCCGCGTGAGTAATTCACGTCGTGTTGGCAGTATTGGGGGCATGATGCGGCTCTCCGAAAAGTGCGTAACCGGTCGAAGCACAATACGTCCTATAGGACATATTCGACCTATAAGGCAACATCGCACATCGCGATACAACGATACAGCGATGCCCGTTCAGAATATCTGCTACTTCCCCGGTTCCGCCTTCTCAAAACCAGATTCCACGAGTTTATCAAAACCAGCCTTCAGCGGTCGGATATCGTAGCCTTTTCCAGCCAGCACCTGCGCACACTGAACAGCGCGTCCGCCAGCACGGCAATGGATGTAAACGAGCTTGTCTTTTGGGATTTTTGCCAGTGCCGCAGCCATCGTGGCAGCGTCTTTCAGAGTACTCAGAGGTACAAGCGTCACATGTTTCAGATGCCCTTCATTCCATTCAGACTCTTCTCTCACATCAATGAGGACAGCCGAGCCGTCCGCGACTCTTTGCTTCACAACATCCAGCGAATCAACGGTATGACCAGCGTCAGTGAACATCGGTTTTTCTTTCGGTTTCGGGGTACTCACGGTCTTTTTGGCTCCAGTAAACACAGGGGAATCCGGATCACCGCCGGACTGCAGATACGCCACAAGGTCCAGCACTTCGTCCTTATTGAGCGTATTGACCAAACCATTCGGCATCATGGAGGTTTTCGAGACCATCGTCTCTTCAATCTCATCGCGGGACACATTGGTCAGGATGCCTGGTTCCAGCATGTTTTCGCAGACCATGATCTTGTCGTTGTTCAGATTGACGACTCGCCCCACGACCTGCTTGCCGCTGTCGAGGACAAAGATGTTGGCTTCATACTGATCGGAAATGACCTTGCTGGGTTCGATGATTGCTTCCAGCATCGTACGTGCGTTATAGCGACGAGCGACGGCCGTGAGTTCCGGACCGACGATTCCGCCGTCACCTGCAAAGCGATGACATTTGAAGCAGGCTGTGACCTGAAACATCTTGCGCCCATTGTCAAAGCTCCGCCCCGTCAGTCCCGCTTCCACGTCGGCCAGCAGGTCTTCAACCTTCCATTCGCGCACGAGGGGTCGTGAAGCGGCTTCAACAAGATTTGCGGTCCCCGTGGGCTGAGCTTCCAGGACTTCCTTGAGTTCCGCTTTTTCGGCATCGGTCAGATGATCGATTGCTTCCTGGCGAATGTTTTTGATAAACCCGGAAAACGAATTTCCGCCGCGAAACGTTGTCGATGTCACAAACCATTCAAAGAATTCCTTACGCTGCTTCATCGTCCAATTGGATTTCAAAGCGAGCAGACAATACACATAGTGAATCTGTTCTTCCTGACTCGGAGCTTTCGCCAGCAGAGCCAGCGTCTTGGCTGCGACTTCGCTGTCGTTCAAATACACCAGCAGACGACAAAGCTCTCGGTTAGCCGCAGGGCTTTTCGCCGGATAATAGCGATTCAGGATCGCGGAAATGTCGCGGGCCAACTGAGGATCAGGTTCGCCCATCCGGATGAAGCAGAGTCCCATGACACGCAATGCAGAGAGCATCTGAGATTCTGATAACTTTTCAGGATTAAGCTGACTCATCGACTGAATCAATGGCAGTTGAAGCTCCTTGCCTCCGCAGCGAGCCACGGCCAGCAGCGCCGTCAGCTTTGCCTCAGTGCTGCTGTTTTCCGCCAACGCTTTTTCCTGCCACGACGCAACCGGTTGATGTTCCAGCGCGATGCGTGCGGCGAAGCGAATCGTCCGGTCCGCGTTTCCAAGATACGGCCATGCCTGAGCGACCGCGTCCTGGGCATCGGCGTGATGCAGTGCTTCGAGCTGATGCCGAACATCACGCAACTCACTGCCCGCATCTTTTTCTATGGCAACCGGAGCGGTAGATTCGTCCCCGTTGTAGGTCACGCGATACAGTCCGGATTGAGTCCGCCGACCACCGATCATGAAGTACATCGCCTGATCAACCGGATTGATGAGCAGATCAGTCACTGGCAGCGGAGCAGCGGCAATGAAACGCTCTGCTTCGCCTGTGTAAGTGGATCCGTCGGCAGTGAGATGGACGGCGTACATCACACCGTAACTCCAGTCGCTGATGAAAAGCGACTTCTGATACTTCGCCGGGAATTTTGCACCGGTCCCGAAGGCGATGCCCGTCGGCGACCCGGGACCGATATCCACAACAGAACCCAGACTGTCCGGATAGTATGCCGGCCATTTGCCAGTCCCGGACCGCCAGCCGAATTCAGCGCCGCTTGTCACATGATTGACACGCGTCGGCCGATACCAAGGAGAACCGACGTCCCATTCCATATCGGCGTCGTAGGTAAAGAGTTCACCGTCCGGACTAAACGCGATGTCGTATTCATTGCGGAACCCGCTGGCGACCAGTTGCCAGTCCTGACCATCGGGGCTCACCTGAGCAATCCAGCCACCAGGTGCCATGACGCCGACTGCATGACCGCCCGCGTCCCACATTCTCGGCAGCAGTTGATCTTCATCCCAGTTGAGCGGGACTCGGGAACTTGAGAAATCTGTCGTCGGCGTGTGATTTCCGCAGCACACGTAGAGCGACTTTCCGTCCGGAGCCAGCACAATCGCGTGAGGGCCGTGTTCACTGCCGCCCTTGAGCAGTCGCACATGCTCGGCTTTGTCGTATTGATCATCGCCGTCCGTATCACGCACGATATGCAGGCCGACGCGAGATTCTTCGTGAATGTTTGTCATCACGTACAGGTTGTCGAAAGCACACAACAAACCTTGCGCCATCCCGACATCGACATTGATCGGCTCTATCTGCGGTCCTGCACTTGATCCCTTTGCCTGGGGAGTCACGCGATAAAGTTTTCCGTACTGATCGGACACAATCAGGCGACCTTTCGGATCCGTCGTCATGCATACCCATGAGCCCATTTTTTCACTCGGGACCGAATACAGCAATTCCACTTCGAAGCCTGCGGCAATTTTCATGTCTTCGACCGGCGTCGCCATCGGAATCGGTGCGGGATCGTCGCTGAGCTGAATGGAATCGATCAGCATGTCGCCCTTGAGACCAATCAGATCAACTCGAACGGAAGTGACCGGCGATTCGGAGGTGAAATACAGCTTGACATCTCGAGCCTCACGTTCTGAACCACTCAGTTCACCACTGGCGGATTTTTCTTCGGTAGTGTCGGGTTCGGCTTCTGTTGTCCAGTACACCTTGAACTTTAGATTCCCTTTAAACTTCGCGGCAATTGCGATGCGGTGATTGCCGCTGCGACCATCAACTTTGGATGTCAAATATGGGTCAATGCCCTTAGAGCGAACTTTCAGGTTGCCTTCTTCAAGCGACAAGTCGGCTTCACTGTTCGGTTCCCAGCCAACGGGCTCCTGATTGAAATCCCAGCGAGCAATCTCTTCGGCAATTGTGATTCCGGAAGCAAACACGATGACCGCCGCTGCACACAGCATGGGCAGGAATGAACAACGCAAATTCATAGGAGATACCTGGAAAGCAAGCCGAACAACAAACCAAGGCGATTCGGTGACAGCACGGCGGGAGGGGTGAAATCAGAAAGAATAAGACTGTGCAACAACCGGCATTTTGACGAGGCTCCGCGCCGGATTCAAGCCAGTCGGAATGTTCATTCGTAGGATGGACATTCATGTCTGTCGGATCGCCATGAAACTCTGTGGAATCGCTGGTTAATGTGCCTTGACAGCCGTTCGACAATGCGACGGTGGCTGGCCAATATCTCGGACATGAATGTCCAAGCTACAGGAATCGCAACCTTCGACTGAGCGGCAGGAACTGTGCTGCCTGGGTCGGAGCTGAATTCATTTCTGCCGAACTCTTTGACCGTCAATTTCTTCCTGATCGATACGGTCTTGCTGCTTTCGCCAGACTCACAAATCGTCCTGAATCCAAAATCCGGAATCACCACGTCAGTCTGACCCGCGAAACAGGGGGAAATCCGTAACTTGTCGATTGTAAAGGTGGTTCGGAACATTCGGGTCAGACCTGCATCCCGGTCTCTGCTGAACGCCGGACGCCGGACGGTCGATACTGTGGACATGACTGAGTCCGCTTCACAACCCAGCGAGTTTGAAAAGAACTGTCTGACAGTTTTGAACTGTTACGCGGTAAGGGATGCAGCAGCCAAAGCCACCGCCGACGAATATGCCGGATGGCTCGACCGAATTCAGGAAGTGCCCGGCATCGAGAAGCTGTCGCTCACCTCCATCCACGGATTCCTGATTGCACAGGGCCTGATTCGCTTTGAATTCACGGGCCGCAGTGTCGGACTGCAGTATCAGCTCAGCACACAGGGACGAGAATCCATCGCCCGCGAATCTGTCTATTTCCATGACGACCCGCACCGCAACGAAAGCGGCAGCACCGACTCCGAGTCCGTCGGCCAGGCAGCCTAAACATCCTGCAGCCATCCGGCAGCATCGACCGGGAACTCGTACGGGGCACCATCTATACGAAGATGCTTCGACCTCGGAATGTCGTTGAAGTACGCCTCAGAAACTCTCACACGAGACAAATGCAGCGTGTCGGAAATCTGGATCACCCGCGCGTTCTCCGGCTCAATCATGCCAATGGTCTGCAGTGCCGACTCCACAGCCGCAGCGTCAGTCGGCAATGTGATTGGAATCATCGCTGCTTCCGGATGCATGCCGGTGATGCAGTTGATACGGGTGGACTCCGGATCGATCTGATCGACACAGCGTTGAGTCGTGAATTCAGCCATCCCGATCCCCGTGGCGTTACCGTACGTCTCCTTCGTCAGTGACCGCACCAAAATGCGACGGCAACGGGTCTGATCCTGTGAGGTCGCGGCGTGATCGTTGAACTTTCGCCCCACGACATTCGCGTCCATCCCCACGCCGCTGATGTTCTTGCCAATGCGATCGACGATCAGCAGATCCACGTCATCAAACGGCAGACGCGGCAGCCAGCGATTGGCAAGAATCAGCAGTTCCGGTTCACGCCGGGAGAAGTCGGCAGGCTTGACAGCCTCAATCATCGCAGTTTCATCTTCCGCATTCTCCAGAATCGCCATGCCTCCGCATACGCGACAGACCTTCAAAACCTGCTCTGCGACCGCCGCCACGATCTCCGAGAAACTCATCGTCAGAATACCACGGTGATAGATCCTGGCCCCTTCATGTTTACCGAAACCGATCAGCATCATCTTATGCAGACCGGATTCGACGGGCCCGACAAATCGCGTGTGCGGCTTGACGCGACCGACGACAAAGACATGATCTGCTTCACTCGCGAACTTGTCAAAATGCACGGGGAAGCCGTTGGATGTCTGAGCCACAATCACCGTTTCCATCGTGGCCCTGATCGGAACGCCGATCGATTGTTCTGTGATGCCAAGACTGCTGAGCATCCGCATCTGGCCTTCCACCGTTCCACCACCATGACTGCCCATCGCCGGAACCACAAATGGCAGCGCACCTATCGATGTAAAATACGCTGCGATTTCGCGCAGAATGAGTCCGATATTGGCGATGCCGCGGCTGCCGCCTGGAATGGCCACGGTTTGCCCCGGACCAATCACTTTCTCAAGCTGCAGCGACTGCATCTGTTGCCGCACAGTCGCCGCAATATCCGTCACCCGCGGAGTGTCAAACGTCTGGATCAAATCACACATCTTTGGAAAACGAGCCACGAACAATACCCCTGTGAAACAGTTTCTGGATTACGTGTTTTTCGTCACAACCGGAATCTCATCAATTCTGGCCGCCAGAATAAAGTCATTCAGGGACAGCCCGTTAATTGCATGTGTCCAGATTTCGATCGATACGTTTCGATATCCAACGAGATGCAGATCGGGATGATGTCTTTCTGCTTCAGCAACGTCCGTGACCTTTAAGAAGAAATCCATGCCGGCCTTAAAGTCTCGGACGACCCACGTCCGCCGAATGCGGTCAGGACCGGACAACAATTCCCAGCCCGGCACCGCCTCCAACTGGGCCGTCGCTTCTTCCTGAGTCATTTTCGGCACGCCACCTTCGCAAGGCACGCAACGGGATGCACAAAGTTCGGTGCGGGATTTCGATGAAGTAGTTGTCATGAGTCTGGACCTGTAGCTTGATTCTCTGAGTCGAATACGAATCTTATCCCCCAGGCATTCACACTGACGTCAGGTCCCGGAAGCTTTTCGCTGGAGGCAAGGCGACATCCGGTATCTCTGAATCTATATCTCTGAATCTATACTCCACGCGGTCATGAGTGAGAGAATTGGCGAGCGGCATGCGTCAGCTTGCCGGTACAAAAAAACGATGTACCGGAGGGCTCACGCCACTCCGCTCGCCGGACTCATTTCTGGCCGCGCGGAGTATAGCACGCTTTAGCTTATATTCTCGGAACAACCATCGTTCGCGTCAATCAGCCCGCAGTCCTCGAATCGATGCATTTGAGAATATTTCGAGGCCTGTCTAGAATGCGAGGGTTCGAGCAGGAAGAATCAGCCTTCGACGGCCAGCCAACCGTCGTCCGCAGGAGCGCGGTGTCTCACCTTGTCAATAAAAGTCCCCACCATCACTGCCAGTCTGACTGATGCCCAGCATCAGGCTGTCGAACATTTTGAAGGACCGTTGCTGGTTCTGGCCGGGCCGGGATCCGGGAAAACCCGCGTCATCACGCACCGCATTGTGCGTTTGCTCCAACGAGGTGTTCAACCCGATCAGATTCTGGCTTTGACGTTCACCAACAAAGCCGCGCGCGAGATGGGAGCGCGCATTGAACGCCTCCTCGGCGGCATGCGGGTCCGTGTCAGTACGTTTCATCGGTTCTGCGCGCGGCTGTTGCGACGCTGGCCGGAACACGTCGGCCTGAAGGACAACTTCACGATCCTGGACCATTCCGACCAGGTGACCCTCATTCGCCACATCATGAAGGAAGAAAAGCTCGACACGATGTTTCATGATCCCGGCCGAGTGCTCAGCCGCATCAGCCGTGCGCGCAACGACATGATCACGTCGGAGATTTTTCGCCAGCAGTTTGAACAACGCGTCGGCAATCCGCTGGAGGCGATTGTGTATCAGGTGTTTCCGTTGTACGAAGCACGAGTCCGGCAGCAGAACGCGGTCGATTTCGATGACCTGTTGCTGCATGTCGTCAAAATTCTGGAAGACGATGAACTCATTCGCGAGCAGTTGGATCATCACTTCCGGTTTATCCTCGTCGATGAGTACCAGGACACCAACTTCGCGCAGTACCGCATCGTGCAGGCCATGTCGCAGTTGTATCCCAATCTCTGTGCGACGGGCGATCCGGATCAGTCCATCTACGGCTGGCGCGGCGCGCGGCCAGGGAATATCTCAACCTTCGAACGCGATTTTCCCGAAGTGGAAATAGTATCGCTCGACCAGAATTTTCGCAGTACAAAGAAGATCGTGCAGTGTGCCGATCAACTGATTTCCCATAATCGCCGCCCGCATCGTGGCAAGCTGATTACGGAGAATCCCGACGGTGCAGCCGTGCGACTGCTGCTGTTTGAAAACGCGGACTCCGAAGCCGATGGCATCGCCGCTGAGATTGCCGCCCGCGTCAAAGCAGGCGAGCGGACGTTTTCAGATTTTGCCATTTTCTATCGTGTCAACGCGCTTTCACGGCTATTCGAGACCGCTCTTTCGCGGCATCAGGTCCCGTTCCAGGTCGCTGCCGGTTATTCGTTTTACGAGCGAGCGGAAGTGCGGGACCTCGTGGCCTATCTGCGGCTGATTGAAAATCATGCCGACGATTCCGCGATGGAACGGATTGTTAATCGTCCCGCGCGAGGCATCGGCAATACATCACTGCTGAAACTGCGCAACCATGCTCAAAAGCATGGTGTCAGCCTGTATGAAGCGGCGTGCGAAGCAGCCACAGTGAATGGGCTCAACGGTCGCAGTCGCAAAGCCGTCGAAGGTTTTGTAGATCTGATTCAGAAACTGCACGAACAATCGGCCGATGGTCGAGTCGCACCTCTTATTGAACGCCTCATCACCGACATCGACTATCTGTCTCTGTGGCGTGAAGAAACGGATGAAGTGGATATTGATCGCGCGGCAAATGTGTACGAACTGATCTCCGCCGCGCGGCAGTACGATGAGGCCCGTGAGATGGAAGTAGACGACGCAGATGACGGAGACAGCGAAGACGACATGCCGACCCTGCTGTCTGGCGGCACGTACGATCCGCCATCATTGCAGGGCTTTCTGGAACTTGCCACGCTGAGTAACGAAGCGGACAGCGTTGATCCAGGTCGCGGGGCCGTGACGCTAATGACGCTCCACGCATCCAAGGGACTGGAGTTCCCGGCGGTCTATGTCATCGGCATCGAAAGCGGTCTGATTCCTCACGAACGCGCGGTTCGCGAAGGCGATCCTGCGAGCTTTGAAGAAGAACGACGTCTGCTCTTTGTCGGAATCACCCGCGCCATGCAGGAACTGACGCTGACCCAGACGTCTGAACGCACATTCCGCGGAATGCGTCGCACGACGATTTCCAGTCCGTTCATTCCCGAACTGCACGGTGCGATCTCGCGTGAGTCCACCGTCGCCACTCCGCCGCCAATCACCGAGGCGTTGCTGGATCAACATCTGGAAAAGGCCCGGCGTCGGTTTGCAGCGGCTCAGGCCGTCGGCGATCGCAAACTGATCATGACCGCAGCGGAACTTGCCGCCCGAAATGAGCAGCCGACACTTCCGGGAGCGACCACAACCGATGACGCTGCGTCAATCACGATTGCGTTCCGTGAAGGCATGCAAGTCCGGCATCCGCGATACGGTCGCGGCGTCATCACCGAGATTTCCGGAGGTTCCCACCGCGCCACAGTCACGGTGCAGTTTGAAAACGACGGCGAATCCCACACCTTCGTCGCCAGCCGCTGTCCGCTGCAACCGATCGGTTTGGGGTCGTGAGCCTTTAGAGTGCTGCGACTCGTCGCTTGTTTCTTTTGGCAGTACCGGTGATCTTGGCGGGGACTTCGCCCGCAACCCAACGATAGGGGTAGGGAGGGCTGAAAGAGTTCAGCTCCCCCTCCCTCCGAACCGTGCGGGGGTTTTCCCGCACACGGCTCTCCAGTTAGTAGTTGCCTGAAACGGATTGAGCGAAACGGAAGTGGGACTCGCGCAGACTGTAGAGTCCCAATTTCGCAAAGTAGTCATTTGGCCAGCGATGATTACGGGGTAATCAATGCGTGCCATTTGCCTCCTCTCACTTTGTTTTCCAAAAGTGTCGTCAACATTCGGTCGGTCCAGACGACAGGCTGAGCCCACCGGCGAATATCCGGTGTCTCTCCAGGCGGTGTAGCCGAAAACGGCACTCGTTCTGGCAAAGATTCTTGCGATTGTCTTTTCATGCGTGTGGTCTTTCCAAATCTACTTCCCTGCCTCCCTTCGCTCGCGACGGGTTTGGTTCCCGCCGGTCAGCACTACTATGAAGGCTCTGCCTACTGTTCTCGCTTCGTTGTTTCAACCAATCTTCACCGATGACGTTTGTTTCGCTCCCATGGCAAGCCGCGTCATGTTGCCTGCCGGGCCAGGATTCTGGTTACGAGCGATCCAGCTCTCAATTTGACGATGTCGATTGTCCACAAGCGCTGCTGCGGAACAGTTCTCCCTGCTTATCTCGATTGAACTTCTGAACATTCCATCTCCAACAACCCTACTGCCATTTCGCTCGCCTCAGTTTCACACGTTATTCTTCAATCACCGTGCGAGCCGCCTCACCAACC
>JAYTAK010000352.1:0-9995 GCA_043737515.1 Candidatus Kuenenia sp.
GGGTATCACCGCCTTGCGCTGTATAAAAACGTCGGGGGGTTGCGATTTGAGGTGGCCACGGAAGAGGCAGGACTTGACCCTTTCAACGCTGGCCATTGGGGTTCCAGTGCGGGATTCATGGATCTCGACGGCGATCAGTGCCTTGATCTGGTGATTTTGAACTACGTGGTCTTCGGACCTGAATCCAAACAGTATTGTGAACACCGACCTGGCGTACTCTCCGGTTGCAATCCGAGAGTGACATACCCGCCTGAACGAGGGGAGATCTGGCGAAATACAGGCTCAGGTCGCTTTGAGCCAGTTCCCCAGTCCCACGGAATGGACACCACTCATGGAATGGCGCTGGTGCTGGCGTTCATCGACCTCGATCACGATGGCCGAGTGGATTTCTATATCGGTAACGATGGCACTCCGGCAGAACTCATGCACAACATGGGTGATATGCGTTTCGAGAACATCGCAAAATGGGCAGGTGTCGCTGAAGCCGATCGCGGGGTCGCTGCAGCAATGGGAGCAGACTGGGCCGACTACGATGTCGATGGGATACAGGATCTCGTAATTACAGACTGGGAGGGAAAGGGATCGACTCTCTTTCAAGGTATGGGATCGATGGTGTTTCTGAATCGATCGCAGACCACCGGATTGACCCACAGTACAGTGCATCGCATGGGCTTTGGCACGAAATGGATCGATTTCGAAAACGATGGCTGGCCGGATCTGTTCTCAGTCAACGGACATGTCTACGACAATTCAGCAGAAATCAACGGGCCGGATTCTCCATTCCGTCAATCGATGAGTCTGCTGTCAAATCAGAAGGGGAAACAATTTGTGGACCTTGTCACGGAGTTCGGACAGGATGTCCAGCGAGCGATTGTCGGTCGCGGTTCGGCAACAACAGATTTTGACAACGATGGACGTCTGGATCTGCTGGCTGTTGATCTTGAAGGCCCCGTCATGCTGCTTCAGAACAGAACTGAGTCAACCCATCATTGGATAACTCTGGGACTACGAGGCACTGGCTACAATTCTTTTGCCTATGGGGCGCACGTCACGGGAAAAGCCGGCGAGCGTGTCTGGACTTCCGATGTGTCACCGGCCTCCAGCTACCTTTCATCGAGCGATATGCGAATTCATTGGGGGTTGGGGGATGCGAGCAGTCTCGATTCGATCACAGTTCGCTGGCCCTCCGGTGCCAAACAAACATTGACCAACGTCGCAGTTGACAAGATCCTGCAGATCACGGAAGCGACAGCGTTGCCATGATTCCTCATTCGAATGTGATTGACACAAACGACATTGCAAATCTTCCTATTTCCTGTCTTCTTCAACAGCTGACCGGCAGGCAATGGCAGCCAGGTCCCACCGCTTTGCCACTTCCAGTTTCCCCAGCGCTCGTGCAAGTTCTGCCAATTCCTGGCGAATCTCCACATTTTCAGGTTCCTTGGCGGCCTGTATCACACACTCACGAAAACGATCATGCAATCGGTTCGACGCATCTCGCTTCTCCATTTCACGCTGCCATGCCTCGGTCTGCCCAAGCTTTAGATACGCCATCGCCAACTGGTAGCGGGCCGGTGCATGGTGAGGATCCTGCTTGACCACTTTTTGCAGTGCTTCGATCGCACCCTGCGGGTTGCCATCAAAAAGTTGCTGGGTGCCATTCAAGAGCAGTGCCTTTGGATCATCTGGATCTGCCAACATGGCCTTGGCCACGGCTTCCCGTGATGCATCGGGCTGGCCAAGTCCGTCATAACAGTCTGCCCGGAGCGCCCACACCGTGGATGTCGCCTTTGCGTCTTTAAGCGATTCAAGACCGTCTTCAAACTGGTTTCGACCAATCAAGAGCGTTGCGAGATCCGTTTCGATATCCGGCTGCGGAACCGACTTGCCCAATTTCAGGGCTGTCCGGTAATGATCAATCGCCTCTACAAATAGAGACTGCTCAGTACACATTGAACCCAACAAGCGGTGTGGGCGATAGTCCAGCGGATTGAGCCGAATTGCTGCGGAAAGTTCAACAAATGCCGCAGACTGCATTCCCATGTCATAGTAAATAGCACCCAGCCAGCGGTGCGCCTCCACGTTACCAGGGTCTTCGCTAACCAACAGAACCAGGAGATTACCTGCTTCAGACAGCTTGCCGCAGCGATAGAGCGCCTGTGCCGTGTAGAGAAGTGCCGGAAACCTGAGATCGCCTTCCGGTTTGGTGCGGGAGAACTCCTTCAGGGCCTTGGAAGGTTGACCAGCGTCAAGCAGGGCACAACCATGTAACAGACGGGCGTGTAGCTGAAAATCCGGGTATTTCTCCAGCATCGCAGCGGCTTTTGAGACTTCTTCAAAGTCCCGCTTCTCAACGGCCTCCAAGCCGCGTGAGAAGACTTCAGCAGGGCTTTCTGTATACCAAAACCAAGCCCCGAACGCGAAGGCAACCAACGCCGCCAGCGATGCGTACAGTTTCAATGTGAGTCGGGAAACGATCATACCGGCCGCCATACTCTGCGCGGCGAGAAATGAAGTGGGGCGGAATTCACTTGCAACCTTCCGAGTGCAAAGCAAACCCTCAGTTCTCGAGTTAGCCCCTGCCGGACTGTCGGGGTACGCCGCGTTCCGCCACTCAGTAGCGGGGGTTAGAGATGAATTTCCAGCCGTGGCAGAACTTTGTTCTGAGCCAAGCCGCACCAAGCTCAGTTCCAATAGCCGTGTGCAAGGTCCGAAACGGCGCTCCGCCAAATCCGGCCAACAGTTTCAATCCCTTTCGCCAACCCTGAATAAGCTGTTCAATCATTGAGTTCGAATTTGAAGTCGTTAGCGTCACCTGCGGCAACAGTTCTCTTTTCACCGGAAGTCTTGGCGTCCGCATACTTGGTGGGTAGTATCATTTTGGGCGCAACGTCTTCCATCTTTCCCTTCATCTGACCGGTTTGCTTAGCCATCATTTCCTGCATTTGCTCCGGCGTCGCGCTGGAGCTTTGCATCCCATTCGCCGCCTGTGCTTCGACCTTAGAAATTGTAACAACATGTTCACCAATCGGTGCTCCGTCATTGGTGTCAAACGTTGTCAACCGGAATTTTCCGCTTGCATCGGTAACTCCGCTGGAAGAACGAGCCGCTTTTTCGGTAGCAAAAGTCACTGTTGCCCCTTCGACAGGGCTTCCTTTGTAATTCACAGTACCGGAGACAGGCACCAGTTCCGGCCTGTCAGCACCTCCACACCCTGTCAGGACAGATGTGCTCAGAGCAAAAACTACAATCAACGTGCGAATCATTTCGGAGTACTCCGGAACTCTGGAAAAGAACAGGCAGAACCAATGTAAGGGCATAAAAAACGATCTGCAGGCCAATGCAGCCTGCAGACCATTTGAATTTCAACACAAATCTAAACTAAAACTCGCCTACCGGCTGCCCATCACGGCGGGAACCAAGACGCTGGTAGGTCCCATAGTCGATGTTCTCACTGATGAACTTTACCGCTCCATCACACAGAACAAATTGCGCGCCACCAATGTGGTCGGACCTGAATCCCCGAGATGTTGACCAACTGTTATCCTGGCCGCATAGGCCCGGATATCGATTCGGTCGGTTCGAGCAAGTCCGAAAGTTAACAGGGGCAGTGGTCGCAAACCACAGATTGTTCGTCGTGAAGGCCCCATACCAACCATGGTCGGAGCACTCATGCTCCGGCAAGGTTTCACCCATCATGATTGTGTTGGATGTCCCGTCCGGAATCTGACCGAACTTCGCAGCAAACCCCAGTCGTGAAAACGGACCAGAAATTTGACCGGGATCACTTGAGTTACCGTGTCCTGACGCACCATCATTGAAGTACCCGTTATTATTTCCCAACTGCTCGACAGAACCTGGCCCATACTGTGTACAGCCGTTACCGGCATCCATTCGCTGAGCCCCCATGGAAGGTGCGTAGTTTGAAGTGGACTGATTCCAATCGCCACCCCATCCTTCTCCAATCGTTGGAGGAGTTTGAGCACTTGGGCACCGCAAGATACTGATTTTTGCCTGCATCCATACTTGGGCCAAGCCTTGGGCTGGGGTAACCCCAAGCGAACTGTTCGGACTACACCACCAGTCGGCACCCGGACTTGAAAAGTTGATGCTGCTGTACAATCCAGCCTGTTCAATGTAGGGCAACATCATCGTGAGATTTGACCCTTTGTAAAACTGGGCACCCCAACCTGACATGCCATTGGCAGCAAACTGATTGTGAACGTCATGGTAGTTGTGCATCGCCAACCCGAGCTGTTTCAGGTGATTCTTGCACTGTGTGCGTCGTGCGGCTTCGCGAGCCTGTTGCACGGCAGGCAACAGCAACGCGATTAGAATTGCAATAATGGCGATGACCACCAGCAATTCAATCAGCGTGAAGCCCCGCTTAATCCCCGTTGCGATTTTCATTTACGTCTCCTGTCTGAAGAATGGAACGAAAAGTACATTGATCAACGAACGCTTTTAAGTCGAAAAACACGCAGTTCAACGACGTTTGTAACGAATGAAATCCAGTGACTTGAGGTGAAAACAAGTCTGAAAACGGTCAAAATGTGGTACCCGAGGAGTTTTTGTGTACCTCTTGCAACCCATAAATCAGAGTTTGGGTGTTTTTTTTCTCAATGTCAATCCATTTGTTCTGAGTTTTCGGAATATTTTAGGGACAAACTGTTGCGGCATTTTGCCTTCGAGCCAGATTTGAGCAGCTCTGACCGGGCCTGCCACCGACGATGGTACTCATAAATCCAAATCAGGGGAGCAGGGGGACGTTATTGCGCCGGACTCAGCTCGTTTAGCAAATTCCTTGCGCCGACGAGATCCGGATCGATTGCAAGTGCGGCTTCAAGCCATAAACGAGCCAGTTCTGGACGATCCATCTTCTGTGCAAGCTGACCAAGCTGAAAACGCAACTGCGCATCGCCAAGGTCACGAAACGCGATTGCGTTGAGCCTGGCGAATTCATCGACTAACCCTTCAAGTTCGTCAAGCCGACCGGACTTCTCATCCGCTTCTGAGATCCGCCCGGCTTGACGAAGTGCCTTCACCAGTTGGAACAGAATCTCGAAATTTCCGGGATGAGATGCGGCAGCGTCTTCAAGCATGCCAATGACATTGTCGGGTGTCCCCACTTCCAATTCGATGGATGCCCTCGTGAGAATCGCGGAGACAAGATCCGGGTTAAGGGCCAGAGCATCGTCGGCTTTGCTGATCGCTTTGCTCGAATCTCCCAGCGCCGCGTAGCAGGCAGACTGCAGGGCGAAGACCTGCGCGGACGGTTTTGCCTTCTGCAATGCATCCAGCGCCTCCGTAAACTGCAGTTGGTGGACATGACATTCGGCAAGTTCTGCTGTGACCGCGTCTCGTTCTGACTCCGGCAGACTTCGACGCAATGCTTCACGATAATCCTGGATGGCTTCTCCGTGATGATGAAAGTCTTTTCCAATCCGTCCGCGCAGCCGAAAAGGCCGACCATCCTCCGGATTTTGTTCACCGATGATTTTCAGATGTTCGAGCGCAAGTTGCATCGAGCCAAGGTCGTAATAGGTTGATGCCAGCCAGCGGCGTGCGTCAGAATTATTGTCATCCTGCTCGAGCGCCAGCAGCAGCGTTTGTTCGGCATCGACAAACCGATGCATCCTGTACCACGCTTCGCCGCATCGGGTGAGGGCTTCAAGCCGCGTTTGCGGATTATCTGTGGCCATCTGAAATTCAGATGCTGCTGCGACATATTCCTGAGTCTCCAGAAATAACGTGCCACGCAGCATGTGCCCGTGGTCTTCGAACCCAGGTGTCTTCAACAGGAAGCTGGCTTCGTGAAAGACAGTTTCTGCGTCACCACTTTTTGCTGCAGCCATACCATTTTCGAAATGCTGCTGAGGATCCCGTCGTGCGCGGAGCATCAGACACACCGCGATCAGCAAGGGAATCGTCATGGCGAGCGACGCAGGGATCTTCCAGCGATCAACCACTCGCCTCAGAGAGCCACGCCAATCGCATTTCTGATCTGTTCGATTCACGGCAACGTATTTCATTGCAGGCTGTCACCATGCCTGTTGATTATCGGAAATGTCGTCAATGTGCGATGCACAACCCTCAATGGCGACACGGGATTGGTTTGCGTCAGGATTCCGGAGTACCTGCAGTTTACGGGACGACCATTGGATTCGCAATTCATCGATTTGTGCTGCGTCATTCCTGAATTAGATCCTTGCGATCGCTGCGGTTTCCGGTGGCAGTTGCAACCACTGGTGGCTGCCATTCCGGGAATTTTTCCAGACTCATGATCGATGCCGGGTCAAAGTCTGTGCCTGTGCTGGCGGCTGCGATGATTTGGTTATAAGACTTTGCAAACTGGGAATCCGAAGCCATCCGCACCATGAGTCGCGGGTCTGACATCATTGCCATCTGCCCCCATCGAGCGGCTTCCCGATACCGACCCAACGACTGCATTAATTCGGCCAGTAACCAGGCATGCGAAAAGCTTTTTCGGTTCTGCGAGTTCCCCACGCCGTCGAATATCCTTCGCAGGGAATTAGCACGTTGCAGAAACTGGCGCCCTTGATCCTCGCCCAGCAGTTGCCCTAACTTAAGATTCAGATTACAGTCGCCTGGATTCAGCCGGAATCCTTCCAGATAGCAACGAATGGCCTTTTCGGGTTCCCCGGCCTGTTGACACCAGCCACCTCGAACGAACCAGATCCCCGGATGAAGTGCTGCATTTGCGGGCAGCTGGCTGTTCCATTCAGGAAGGCGAGAAACGTTAGTGATGAGTTCGACGTTCCCCTTGACTGCATGAGCCTCCATGTTATCCGGATCCAGAGCAAGAATTTTGTTAAGCAATTTATGTGCTTCATCTGTCCGACCGTTTCGCAAAGCGATCTTGGCAAGTCCTGTCAAAGGAGCGTAATCCTCCGGCGACTGGCGATGCCAGTCGTCCAGCATCGATTGGCTGGTCAACGTGTCAGGGTCACCAGCAATCTTGAGCAAATAATCGGGCGGAATTTTAGGCTGCTTCAGAACCGTTTGGGACAGAGGTGTTGCTTCCCAACTTCGGCCGGACTGGATCAGCAGTTGGGCCAATTGCATCGAGGCCTCGGGCTGTTCCGGGACCAGCCGAAGTTCGTTGCGAAAATACCGCTCCGCCGCCGAGAACTCGCGCGATGCGAGCGCCTCAAGCCCCATTTTCAGGTGATCACCTGGACGCTCCGGCACGGTCCGAAATCGAAGCCACAAGCAGAACCCGACGAATGCGGCAGCCAGAAGCCACTTCAGAGGATGACGACGGAACATGAACAAACCTCAGACTCGTGGAGAATAAAACAAGGATTTCGACAGGCTGCTTTCGCCCTGGTAATCAGCACACTCATCCTCCGAGAAGGACCACGTTCAACGCAGTCGAGCCCGACACGCCAAAGTCTTCGCAACTTCGGAGCTATTCGATCGAGGCCTGAGCGCCCTCGTCCGGCTCGCGAAGAACCAGAGTTTGCTGCGTGGAAACACCATTCAGTTGCTGTATGACTCCGGATGGCCAGTGAATCTCAACGTTCGCAACTGATGTTGCACTTCCAACGCCGAAGAACAGTCTGGGGTCATTCGACGAAGCATAGCTGCCGCCAGCCTTGATCAGGCGGAGGATTTCCGGCTGCCCCGATGCCACGCGGATCTTAACATATGCTCCCACGGCATCGCGATTACTTCTGATGCCGATCAGCCGAATTACGAGAGAGTTGTTTGTGCCCGAGTTATTCGCAAGGACCACCAACGGTTCATTGGTGCAGGAGACAACGAGATCCTGATCGCCGTCGTTATCAAGATCACCACAGGCAACGCCGCGCCCCATGTGCGGTGTTTGCAGATACTCTCCGGCTGCCGGAGCCACATTGTGGAACCGCGGACCGGGGTCATTCTGAAATAAAAGGGGCACCTGTCGCAAGGGGGCGTTCGTCGGGTATCGAATCACATGACCGTTCGAAACAAATACGTCTTCGTCCCCGTCTCGGTCGAAATCCAGGAAAACAGTTCCCCAGCCGACAGCCAATCCTCCGACGGCCGTGATGCCAGTCGAGCGGCTCACATGTTGAAAGATGAAGTTACCATCATTTCGATAAAGTGCGATGCTCTCTCGTTCAAAATTTGAAACCCAAATATCAGGTCGACCATCCTGATTGTAGTCGCCGACATCGACCCCCATGCTGCCTTCCGGCGATCCGGAATCGCTGAGACTGGTGCCACTTTTGGTCGAGGCGTCTTCCAGCTCGCCGTCGCCGCTATTGCGGTACAAGAAGTTGGGGACCGTGTCATTCGCCACATAGACGTCAATATGACCGTCAAGATCGATATCTGCCATCACAACTCCCAGCCCCTTGCCGTCAGTCCGTAACTGCAATCTCTCAGTGAAATCTGAAAAAGTGCTGTCGCCGTTGTTGTGATAGATTACGTCCGGAAGAGGTTCGAAGCGCCGCGGGGGACAGACTTCCCGAAGGCCGGGCTTCGGACCGTCACAGAAGGGATTGTTATTCGGTGACCAGTCTACATAATGCGCCACATAGATCTCGGGGTTGCCATCACCATCCAGATCACCACACGCTGCGCTGGTGCTCCATTGAGAGTCCGTCAGCCCAACCTCGCGAGCAATCTCTGCAAACGTCCCGTCTCCCTGATTTTGGAAAAAAAGCAAACCACCGTACCCAGTCACGAGCACGTCTCCAAAGCCGTCGTTATCAAAGTCCGTGATTGCCGCTCCGTGACTGTACCAAGGCGCGGTGGTCACGCCCGCTGCGTCAGATTCAGGCGAAAACCGCCAGTCCCCGTGATTTCTGAAAAGACCAGGAGACAGCCCGACGACTTTTTTCTCGGATTCATACCGTCCGCCACCCGGCACCAAAAGATCGACATCACCGTCGTTGTCGTAGTCGATCATTCCCACGCCCCCTCCAAGAGACTCCAGAATTGCGAAATGACCCGCTTCTTCACCATTGCGATAGGTGAACGCAATTCCAGCCTTGACCGCCATCTCAGAAAATGCGGCGATCGAGGGGACCGTCTGGGCCTGCCTTGGCTGACTGACTTTCGGGCTCTGGTCATTGTTCGCCGCAGGTTTCTCCGGTGCAGGTGCCGCAGGAGGCTCCGGCGTGCAGCCGGAGAATGCAACGACAAGACAGGATAAGAAACAAAGTCGAAGGGATGATCCAATCGGATATCGGCACAACCCTCCCCCACGAACTCGATCCCGGATCGCGGAAAAAGGCTGCAATATGAGAAGTTGGCTGCTGCAAGAGCGAAAACACGCTTTGCTTTTTGAATCTTTTACACCCAGCTTCAGACTCCAGTAAGATTTGTCAGGTTCATGCCGCATGGATGGGCTTACGAAACTCTATCAAACAATGCGGAACAAGTTTGTGATTTTTCAAGACCGAATCACTCTTTCAGTTCTGCCACAGACTCCCTCTATTCAGATTGGTTCTCGCCGAAAGTTTCCGCGAGCTGGCGGTGTTTTTCTTCCAATTCGAGTTTTCCGATACCGTGATAGTAATTGGCGAGTGCTGTATGAGCGGCCGCATGTCGAGGATCGAGATCAACGACGCTGAGAAGCCAACGCAGACCTTCGACGGGGGATTCATGAGTCATTGAAATCATGGCAATTTCGTATCTCACTTCGGGCTGATTCGGATTCTGAGACAGACTGTCGAGCAATTCCTGTTTATGCCGCAACTTCTCCTCTGCCGCATTGACCTGCTGATACATTTCGGCAGCCTGTTCTGTCATTCCTGAGGCCTGCAGCGCAGAGGCCAGCGAATACTGAATTGCAGAACTGTACGGATTTTCCTGGTGCAACTGCTGGAGAGTCAGCACGGCGTCTCTTGCGGCCCCATCCATCAACAGAGTCTTTGCCATCGCAAATCTGGCGTCCTGGTTCCCGGGGTCCATGTCCAGAACTCTTTGCAGCACTGCTTTGGTGTCGTTCGCTTTGCCGTTCGAAAGCAGCCACTCGCCCC
>JAYTAK010000353.1:0-4326 GCA_043737515.1 Candidatus Kuenenia sp.
AGATGTGCGGATAACGCTGATGATCCGCGCCGTGACCGCGCCCGCTCGCTCGCTTACGGAGGATGCTGCGAAGTCGCATCCGGATCCAGCCGTCAAGCGCCGCGAACGTCGTACGCCAACTTTGTTTGAAGTATTCGTAACCGTTCACGTCATATCGAGAATGACCGTTTGAACCACAGATGGCCGCGAGCAGTAAAGGTCAGGTCGCCGCGTCTGCAAACTGTACCTTGTCGTATACGTCCCGCATGGCAAGCGGCTTGTTCAGGCTCGCGAGCTGCAATGTCTGGTCGATGCCAACAACTTCACGGAGCAGCCACAGTCCGTCGTCGGTGCGCGTATGCTGTTCGGCACGAGGCTCGTCCTGCCATAGTACCAGATATTCCTGCAGAGACGGTATCTGCCGGTAGTGACCAAACTTTCCGCCTCGGTCGAAGTCAGCGGTCGATGGCGACAACACTTCAACGACCAGAACCGGGTTCGAGATCTCGTCGTCCACGTCGCCTTCGATCGGAGGGCAGACGACAGAGACATCCGGATACGCATGATAACCCGTTGCTTCGATATGGACGCGCATGTCGCTGCCGTGCGCCTGGCATTGGTGGCCCTGCAGCATATTTCCGATTGCTCTCAAAGTGTTCGCGCCAACCAGACTGTGCCGTCGAGTCCCGCCTGCCTGCGAAAACACCTCGCCCCTCCAGTACTCATGGCGTTCCGGCTGCTGACGTTCCCACATGATGTATTCAGCCTGAGTCATTCGCAACAATTGTCGAACTGCAGAATTCATCAGCGTCTCCTGTAAAATCTTCTTTACCACAGTCTGGAGGTAGGATGGGCATTCTTGCCCGTCGAATCGCAGTCGGACAAGAATATCCAACCTACCGATCAATGCCCTCTTTTTCCTGGACCTCTCTATCACTCACCAATCCCACCTTCACCTTCGCCGCCGCCGAGGGCTTCGAGACGTTTCAGGACATCCTTGTAGTCGTAGTCCACCGCCAGAATTTCGCCATAGTGATGTTCGGCCTGATCCTTTTTCTTCGCCTTTTCATAAATGCGGCCAAGGTAATAATGAGCCGTCTTAAAAGGATCCGGCTTGTCGGCATGACTCAGGCCGTCCAGAGCCTTTTCGAACTGTCGCCGTCCGAGATCCAGTTTGCCGTCCTTTGTGAAACATTCGCCCAGGAGCACAAGTGCTTCGACCTTGATCCGTGGATCAGACACGGCCTGCTGCAACAGCGGAATTGCTTTGGCCATCTCCTTGATGCTCACCATGCGCTGAGCCAGTTGGTATTTCTTTTGCATGTCGCCTGGATGCAGTTCCACGCTGAAAGTCAGGAATTCGATCTCCTTGGCCAGCAGTTCTTCCTTCAGTGTTTTTGCTTTTTCCACAAGGCGTTCCTTACCGGGATTGTTGCGCGCCCGGTCTGCAGCCTCAGTGACGTCATTGCGGAGCATCATCAATTGTACTTCATGCAGTTTCTCGCGAATGTCAGCGTTGCCTTTGGAGATTTCGAGCGCCTTGTTGTACTGATCCTGTGCCTTTCCGAACTGGCGGTCTTTGATGTAGTGCTCGGCCAGCGTGAGATACAGATTCAGATTCTGAGGATCTTTTCGAATCGCGTGCAGCAGATCGGCCTCGTCGGATTCTCCCGGCGCATCGGCGGCTTTCGGCTTTCCGCCACGGCCCTTTCGATCTTCATCATAGGCATTCAGGGGTGCTGTCGGCTGCTCAACTTTCACATCCCGCGTGTTTTCAGCATTGTCGTAGCCGCCACGATCCATGGTCGCTTCCGCATCAATGCGACTCATCATGCTCCGCGCATCGCCGTCGTTGGGATTGAGCTTATAGATGCGTTCAAAACAGGCGCGTGCGGGTTTGTAATCGCGTTTTTCGATCAGCAGGTGTCCCAGTCGCCGATTGTATTCAATGTTGTCTTTGTCATATTCCACAGCGCGTTCCAGAGCGTACCGCGCGACAGTGAGATTCTGCTGATTCTCGCAGGCGTCGCCAAGGTCGAACATCAACTGCGCATCCCACGGATTGAGCAGCATCCCTTCTTCGACCGCTGTTTCAACGCCTTTCCAGTCTTTCTGCATCCTGCATTTCTTGACGCGGCCACGAATACCCATCAATCGCATTCCGGCCATCTTCGCTCCGGAACCGTTGTCGTTAAAGTTCTTGCGAATACAGCCGTGCTTTGACTGGCGATACAGCAGCATTTCCGGCATCAGCGTGACGCATTTGCCGAAAGCCTCAATCGCGTAGTCCCAGTTTTTGTGGTTCATGGCCTCAGTGCCCTTTTTGAACCATTCCTGAGCCCCTTTTTCACGTTCGTTCATCTTTTCGATGCTTTCATGGAAACTGTGCGTGTCTCAACCGTTTCACCACAATTTAACACAGGGCAACGGCAGTCGCCACACCATTCAGTTGTTCCGTCTGTGATAATTCGACCGACAGCCGTTCGCGTGGTGCCCTGCTTCGGTTACAGTTCAGCCTATGGCACTGCTTAGTCTGAACAATTTGAAGTTTACGTACTCCAGGCCCAACCTGCTGGACGGCATTACGCTGCATATTGAACGCGGCGAACGAATCGGGCTGGTCGGCCGGAACGGGGCTGGAAAATCGACCTTGATGAAGCTCATCGCAGGGCTGCTCAAGCCGGACGATGGTTCGATCGATCTGCAGTCGGAAGCCGTCGTCGCACGTCTGGATCAGGAAGTCCCCTCGGGAGGCGACAAAACAGCGTTCGAAATGGCAGCCGAAGGATTTGGTCCCCTGTGTGGTGTCGTCAGCGACTATCGCAACCTTGGCCACAAGCTGCACGAAGGCGTCGAGCTGACAGAAAAAGAACACAAGGCCTACGAAGACGCCAGCCACACGATCGCGGATGCTGACAAATGGTCGGCCGCTGACCGGCTCGACGCGCTGCTTCAGGAAATGCAGCTTCCCCCAGATGTGAAATATTCGTCCCTTTCCGCCGGGATGAAGCGGCGAGTTCTGTTGGCTGCGGCCATGATCCGTGAACCCGATGTCCTGCTGCTGGACGAACCAACGAACCATCTGGACATTACCTCCATTGTCTGGCTCCAGGGTTTTCTGAAACGCTTCAGCGGCACGCTTATTTTTGTCACGCACGACCGTGTCTTCCTGCAGGACATTGCTGACCGCATTGTCGAAGTCGATCGAGGACGTTTGTTCGACTGGACCTGCGACTATCAGACATTTCTGATTCGCCGCGATCAGTTGCTCGCCGCAGAATCTGTCGAGCAGGCTCAGTTCGACAAGAAGCTGGCCGAAGAAGAACGCTGGATTCGACAAGGCGTCAAAGCCCGCCGATGTCGCAACGAGGGCCGTGTCCGCGCGCTGAAGGACATGCGCGAAGAACGCCGTCAGCGGCGTCAGAAAGTCGGCAACGCAAAAATGTTTCTGCAGGAAGCGGAACGTTCCGGACAGATTGTCGCGCGACTTGAAAATGTTACGCATTCCTTCGACGGGGGAGAACCCGTCATCCGCGACTTCACCACAACGGTGTTTCGCAATGATCGCATCGGCATCATTGGTCCGAACGGGGCTGGAAAATCGACGCTGTTGCGGATTCTGCTGGGACAGCTTGTGCCGACCAGAGGCAAAGTGCGGCAGGGGACGAATCTGGCTGTCGGCTATTTTGATCAGCTTCGAAACCAGTTGGACGAAGACAAGTCGGCTCGTGAAAACATCAGCGATGGCACGGACTTTCTGATCATCAACGATCAGAAGCGCCACATCATGGGCTTTCTGCAGGACTTCCTGTTTTCACCGGAACGCGCTCACACGCTGGTGAAGTTTCTGAGCGGGGGCGAACGAAATCGGCTTCTGCTCGCAAAGATGATGTCCAAACCCGCCAACATCCTGGTGCTGGACGAACCAACAAACGACCTCGATGCGGAGACGCTGGAACTCCTCGAAGAAATGCTGCCGACGTTCAGCGGTACGGTGCTGCTCGTGAGCCACGATCGAGCGTTCCTCAATAACGTTGTGTCGAGCACGATTGTGTTCGAAGGCAACGGCCAGATCGGTGAATACGACGGCGGCTACGATGACTGGCTCAGAACCAGAGATCAGCGTGTCACAATCGCGCGTGAAGCAGCCGCGATGCTGAAGCCGTCAGCAAGCGTTTCATCAAACGCCGGTTCATCCTCCGGCTCAACGGCGGTCAGTGTGAAAACCAGAAAACTGAGTTTCAAGGCACAGCGAGAACTGGATGAACTTCCGGAACGCATCGCATCTCTGGAGAAGCGCCAAAAGCAACTGCACGCGGAAATGGCGGCACCGGGATTTTACCAATC
>JAYTAK010000354.1:0-4326 GCA_043737515.1 Candidatus Kuenenia sp.
GCACCACGCTTTCTTTACCGGTGGTGCGCCTGTCGGCGACCACCGGCTAATCTCTGCAATCCTTTCAGGATGAATCGCATTCATGGCGATCAATGTGTGACGCGCACTTGATTTGTCGTTGAACCATTCTACTCAGGCACTACATTGCCAGATGCATATTGCTCCCAGTCCGCTTCACGGCTTCGCGTCGGTCGTCTCATTCATCCGATACAACGGCAGCAGGCGGTAGTAGACTTCCAGCGTCAACGTCGCCAAAGCCGTTGAATACAGTCGTCCGCCGTAGCGGCCCCATTCGTCGTTGGGATCCCAGGTGCCGGTCATCGGGCCGGACTGGACCTGCAGTTCAACCAGCATATCACGCACGCTGGCATTCCAGTCCTGCCACGGTTTGCCGCCGTGCTGATACATCGCCAGCGTGCCGTAATACCAGTAATAGAAGTTCATGTCCGAAAGTCGCGGCGGATTGCGCATCAGATAGGCGATCGATTCTGTACTGGCGGCAGAATCCCGGGGATAGCCGAGCATCTGCTGACAGAACAAGGCCTCCGCCGTCATCGTGGGTGAGACCGGTTCCGAATTGCGACCACTGGACACCACGTTGCGACGATAGCCAAACAGCCCGCCACTTTTCCCCTGACGCACGCTTTCGACGAAACTCTTCATGCGTGTGCGAATGGCTTCCGGAAGATTCACGCCTGCAATCTCAGCGCTCTTGAGCGACATCAATTGCCAGCCCAGCATGCTCACATCGCCTTCCTGCCACTGCTTATATCTCCAACCGCCGCCTTTGGGATCCTGCTGGCTGATCGTAAAGGCGACCGCTTTGGCCAGCGCGGCCCGCAGTCGCAAATCATCGACTCGGCGAATTGAATACGCAATCTGATTCGCCTGCATACTGCGACCAGCACCGTTCACCGCGATAACGCTCAGGATGTTCTGCGACGTGGCGGCACTGGCCAGATGAGCTGCTGCAAGTTCACCATTGTCGATGGCAAACCGCAATGCTTCGGGATCAACGATCGGCCCGAGAACCACTTCCTTCTGCATGCCGTAGGCTTCAGCAAGCGAATACGTCGCCATCGCGTGGCAGTACATGCGAGCAAATTTTTCGGCGTTGCCGCACAGGTTCCCGTCGGCACCCTGCTGAGTGATCAGCCAGTCAAGAGCCCGATCAACTTCGACAGCGTAGCGGCCTTCTTCGTGCGTGTAACCAGCACCCAGAAAACTGAGCATCACCAGTGCCGTCAATCCCGTGTCCGCTTCCTTCCCCGCGAATTCACGGTCCACGCCGTTTTCATCCAAGCCGACCTGACCAGCACCAAAATTTTGCGCGTCCCAGCGACCATCCTCAGACTGGTTCGCCGCCATCCAGCGCAGACTGCGTTCGACGGCGGACTCCGATTCCTTCGTCCCTCCGAATCGCTCTGCCGCGTCGTGCCGAGCTTTCTCGGCACGCAGTTTGTAAGTCAGCGGGGGATTATCACGGCGTCGAATGGTGGGCAGCACGTTGTCCAGCAGCGGTGCACCGGACTGAAGTGAATCGCTGTAATTCGGAGCCAGATCGCCGATCCGCACGTCGTCATAACTTTCGGAAAGTGGTGTGGCCGTCCGAGGAGTATCATGCGTCATGCGGGATGGACGTTCAGAAGGATCGCGATCCGGGACCGAACGGGAAGGGCGGGGCAGTCGCGATTGAAACGTACTGGCGCTGGATTTATTGGCCGACGTTCGAGGCTCAGCATTGCTGCCATCGATTGCCTCGTTGTCCGCCCTCGGAGCTGTCCGCCGCGCAATCGATTCTGACGGGTCGTCAATCACCGGTGGCAATTCGACTGAGGAATCAGACGCCGTCGCGACATTGATCGCCACGTCTTCCGGATTGATTTCGAACTTCATGTCCGGAGCCGTCAATGGCCGCGAGGGATCGGCCATCCGATCAGAATCGTCCGGACGTCCGGTGACCGGCTGCGTGCGCTGCATTTCCGGTTTGAAAACGTCCGCCTGGCTTTGTTCGAATGCGGTCTTGAGTTCAGCGGCGGGATCTTCGGCCGCCACCTGCTTCGGACCTTTCTCACCGGCGTCTGTGGGCATCGCCAGTTCGGTCAACTGCTGTTGCTGGAACTGCGTGACGTCATCAACCGT
Organism: Candidatus Kuenenia sp.; assembly: GCA_043737515.1. Classification (GTDB taxonomy): domain Bacteria; phylum Planctomycetota; class Planctomycetia; order Planctomycetales; family Planctomycetaceae; genus SXXK01. The sequence goes on from JAYTAK010000354.1 coordinate 2,143, forward strand.
CGTCGTCAATGATTCCAGCTTGTCGGGCGTACGATCAGGAAGTTCCGGTTTAGTGATTTCCGGAGCGGTGTCTTCAAACCGATGCAGTTCGATTTCCGGCTGAATCGGTCGATCGGCGATCGGGATGTTGCCCGATTCAGGCAGTTTCACGTCCTGATCACTTTCAACCAGAACTTCTGTGATCACTTCCGGCGGCTCTGGCGGTAACTCATTGGCCGCTGCTTTTCGTAACGCCAGAGGTTCAAAGACTTCCAGTCCGAGAAAGCAAACGCCATGAATCAGGATCGACGCCAGCAGCGACTTGAACGCGATGTTGCGATCGCCCCAGCGCGTCGCGAGCATTGTCAGCAGATGGGCGAGTGATGCAGTCATCGTCAGCAGCAAAGCCAGCGCAATGACATCATCGCCGCTCAGTGGAGCGCCGTCGGCGAGTTTATGAAGAAGCTGGCGCAGTGCGTTCATGGTGAACCCCTTGCACCCGTTTCCAGAGGCTGAAATGCCAGTGAGAATTTTTTAATTTGAACCTGATGGCAGGCATTCATTACGTCAATGACAGCCTGATATTGACCTTCGCCATCGCCGCGAATCAGTACGGCCTGATCAGCGTAGGCTTCTTTCGCGGCCTTCAATTCCTGAACCAGTTGCGACTGATCGAGATCCCGATCTTTGATGGTGATGCGTCCTGATCGGTACACCGTGATCACCAGCGGGTCCGGCGTGCGACTCATGGTCTGCACGGCTGAGGCAGTAGGCAGCTCGACATCAAATTGCTGATCGTGCTTCTCCTCCGTAAACCTTGCACCGACCATGAAAAAGATAATCAGCAGAAACACAACGTCGATCATCGGCGTCAGGTTCAGCAACGGTTCTTCGAGCGTATCAGTCTTGAGCGGCATGGTGGCGTTGAGCGGCGTGGGTGACGGATTGGTTGTTGTCGTCAATCAGAACTGGAAGTATACCGGGAAACCGTCGTCCGACAGAAGCCCTTACGAATTCCCTTCAAAAACAGAAGAAAAGTCTGTTCGACGACGGAAGAAAGCTGGCCAGTCTGTGAACTTGCGTCGTATGTAGGGTGGGACAAGCGACAGAGCCGGCCCACCATTGAATACATAAATTGGCCAGCCGTGACGCAGCACAGATGGTGCTGGCGAGTAAAGTGGCCGGATGATAAAATCGCTCAACATCAAAGGAAACTCATATGCCTCTTCGCGACCATTTTCGAACGCCATTGAGCCACCAGTCGTCCTGGGAAGAAGTACACGGCGGATGGCCCATGGTCATTGTGCAACAGCTTGGCAAGTTGCTGCCGCCTCAATACGTTGCTGCCCCTCGAGTACATTTAGGCGCACAGGCGGAGATCGACGTCGCGGCTTATGATCGAGGACCACGTCACAGCGCCAGTGCAGGCGGACTGGCCACAGCGGTCTGGGCGCCTGCGAAACCGACGTCCGAATTCGAAACAGAATTGGCGGATTTCGATGAGTACGAAGTTCGCATCTATGACACTCAACGAGGTCGGCATTTGGTGGCCGCGATTGAAATCATCAGTCCGTCGAACAAAGATCGTCCCGAGAGTCGTCGTCAGTTTGTGGCCAGATGCGCGGAACTGCTGCGGCAGCATGTCTCAGTCGTGCTGGTCGATATTGTCACCGTTCGCGACTTTGATCTGTACTCGGAAATGCTCGAATGGATTGGTGAGAAACCTGAATCGACCAACGGCCATCATCAATCGACGTACGCGGTTTCCTGCAGTTGGCGCCCGCGAGGATTAAAACGCTGGCTGGAATCATGGCATCATCCGCTCACGGTCGGCAGCCCGTTGCCGACGTTGCCACTTTGGCTCAGTGACGAGTTGGCAATTCCGCTTGATCTCGAGGCCAGTTACGAACAAACCTGCCGCGATCTGCGAATTGTCTGAACGGGTGCGATCTGGGCAGTCCGTTGACAGAGTCGGGATTATGAATTTTGTTTTGATGCTGTGGCTGGAGTTGAAGATTTGAATTCCTGAGCGAATTGTTTGCTGAACCGAATGCAGTGTTCCCCATCCGGCTTCATGCCGGTGGAAACCCGGTTTGCCGACTACCAAACGAACCGCCCCACTATTTTTCCGGCCCCCAACTGGCTTCATGCCAGTGGATGCCAGGTTTGAAAACTTCGCGGATTTGTTGCCAGTGTCTCTGACGC
>JAYTAK010000355.1:0-4325 GCA_043737515.1 Candidatus Kuenenia sp.
CTCAAAAGTCCCCAATCACCTGACCGTCAGCCATCGTGGAAAGGCGCTCAAAGACAACCGGATCGATGTTTTCCGATACGAAACGCACTGAACCATCGGCGAGACCGATATTGCAGCCGCCAGTGAAAGGCCCGCCGATTCCATCCGGGCCGTTGATATACGGTTTCTTCGTCAGTGATCGAATCGTTGCGTTGCCGCCCGCAATCCATGAACCAAACTGCCCTGATGCCTCACTGGTCATCATTGTATTGGACGTTCCGTCCGTGATGTCTCTGAAACTGGTCTTGCGATTGTAAGCGAACACTCCGGCGCGGTTGCTGTTTGCCGGAAGCATCGGTGCGTCTTTGCCAAGTCCGGCAATTCCGACATAATGGGTTTCAGCCGCCCCGACCGAAGCTGCCGGATAGCCTGGATTCATGTAGATCGGGACTCGGATCTCTGCCGCCTTCTTATTGGATTCGTCATCCCACGCCTCTTCAAAATTGATCGACTGATGCAACGCGGACTGATCGATGTACGGCAGGATTGCAGCCTGCCAGCTGAGTCGTTCCTCAGGTTTGAGCTTTTCATTCGGATGCGTGCCTGCCGGAAAGCTCTGATAAACATCGTGGAAGTTGTGCAGACCCAAAGCAATTTGCTTCAGGTTATTCTTCGATTGAGTTCGACGGGCGGCTTCGCGAGCCTGTTGAATGGCAGGAAGGAGTAACGCCGTCCCGATGGCCACGGTCACCACGCCGTTACCTTCGCTGAGCCCACCAATGATGGGGATGCCTGGAAGGGATTGTCGTGACGTGATGTGAATTCCGTTTCCGTCCGATGTCGTGACCGCCACGTTCGGGAACAGTGGCCGGACGACAAGTTCAGCCGGTGGAATATCGGCAATTGTGATGGGCAAATCCATGCCCGGCGGAATAATTCGATTTTCCCTCAGAGCGACCTGACCACCCGACAGGATGATGGGTGCCAACTTGATCAAAGCCTGCCAGCTTCCCTGCGGGTCGCCGACGGTGATCGACGTAAATGACTTCGGCAGCGCGTCGAATGCCTGCGTCTGAAGTTGTGTTGGTTTCCAGGAATCCAGATTGCCGTCGATCCTCAACAGAGTCGCTTCGACCGATTGCGGCATCAGACCGGCGATGAGCCAGCCATCGTCGATCGTCAGTGCTCCCGCCTGAACCGGGCCGAACTGGAAGAGCATCAATTCCCTGCCATGCTTCTGAGACCTGTGGACCCTGAATTCGCCGCGGGATGACTGCTCTGCCATCAGCAGCAGTTTGTTGATGGATGTCTTAACCTGCTCCGCATCCACGACCTTGATCATGGCACCCATACCTGTGCCAAAGAACCCCTGATCCGGATCGGCGAACACGCAGGTGATATCGCCCAGTGCCGCGAACAATTCCGTCTTTGGATCGAAGCCAATGATCTGCGGCAGATTATCGAGCACCTCTGCAGTCTGACCAGCAGCTTCAGGCGGCGCGAACGCCATTCCATCTCTCACAAGCTGAGTCAGCGGATCCCACATCACAGCCGGTTCGATCCGCATGGCGTTGAAGCCGTTGGTGTTTGCCGGCAGCGGCGGCAGATCGGCCAGCGTCATCGGCTTCTGATCGGACAGGGCCAGCAAACCAACTCGCGGGCCATCGACTTCCACCGCTGTTTCCGACCAGAGCGCTTTGCCCTTGTATCCGTATTGTCCGGCGATCGTATCGACATTGTGCAGCCCGACGGTTTTCAGCACGTCATTGATTGTCTTGCCGGAAGATTCCGGTATGGGCATCTGGCCGAATGTGTTCCGCAGCGACTTGAAATCGAGCCAGCCTACGGATGTGGTTTCGAAACCTTTCGTGTCGTAGTTGTATTTCGTCCACAGCTTGTTCGTAGTCAGATTCGGTGCATCGCCGGTGGCAACTGAGATCCCGGCGCTGACCGCGTCTCGGCCGGCGACGACGATGAGGTGTTCGCCTTCTGCCCAGATGCCGACTTCGATGCCGGGCGAGTTGGGAATCATCGCGCGGGTGACGGTTCTGTCCTGAACTTCCTCCTGATCAAATTGTGCGCCCGCAGCGCCACCGAGGCTGCGAGCCAGTCCGCTGAGCATCGGTTCGTATTTCGCAGCTTCGTGCAGCACGATGGTCACCTGTGGAATCGGCGGCCCCTGTGCGACCGGCAACGATACCGCAATCGTCAAACCATGAGCTTCCAAATGCTTCATGGCTTCTTCGACTTCCGGATTTTGCTGCGACCCGGACATTTGCCCGACCCATTCAAAGACCTTCTCCAAGACGCGAACCATCCCGGATTCGTACATGGATTCATACGCGGCCGTCTTCTCCCATGCGGCCTTGTGCTTCTCCATCCCGTCCTGCCCCGCGAAGAGCACGGTACCGGCTGGAATCAGCTCCTCCACCGGTCGCGGTTTGTCGTCCTGCGTGGCGGTGCCAGCAAGTGCCAGTGTCAGACCAATGCCGAAAGCTCCGGCAAGCAGTCCCAGAAAAAGTTGTGAGCGTTGCGATGACATAATAAATGACTCCCTATTTCACAAACGTGGCCTCTGCGGTGTCCACGACACCGTCCGAGTTCTGATCAAGCTTTTGAAACTCTTCAATCGTACCAGGAAACTCTCGCCGTGTCAGTTCGCTATCACCGTTGCGGTCCAGCTTTTGGAACCACAAGGGCGCGGCTGAAAACGCAGAGACGGTTTCCCCAGTTGAAAGTTGGATCTGGACGCCCGGAAACTCAGGCTGCCCCGGTCCGAATGAGATCTGATAAAGTTGCGGGATCTCCGCCTCCGAAACGGCACGATCACCGTCGGCATCCCAGAGTTCGATTCGCTTGACGGCCTGAGCAAGTTCGCGGCGGCTGAGACTGCGATTGCGATCCGCATCGAGGATTTCGAACAGGTTGCGACCACGACTGTTGATGTCCATCCGCGTGCGGCTGCGAGCGGCCTTCGTGCGGCCATCCACAACGACCGTCAACTCGTTCTCAAACAGTTTACCATCGCCGTCCTCATCAAATTCAGCGAACGACACATTGAATGTGCCGCTGCGACCAGATTCTTTGTCGTCGAGATAGTTGTTCTGATCCATGTCGGCTGCGGCAAACTGCCCGAGCAGATACCGCTTCGCCACGTCCGGCCCGCTCGTGGTCTGCGCAATTTCGATCTGCACATCGTCAATGACGATACTCGCCAGTCCATCTGCTGAGTGTCGCACGACGATGTTCTGCCCTCTTGCAGAGCCAACCATTTCCACGACAGGAGCACCTTCTGCCAGAGTGCCAAGTCGCACGACCAGTTCCAGCGTCGGCGGCGGACGACGAATCAATTCTCGTAACTCATCGCGATCCAGTGTGCCGTCTTTATCGAAGTCGTACTGATCGAAGACGTGTGCTTCGAGTCCCAGTTCCTGACTCCCAAGAGCACGACTCAGGGTGCTGCGACTTGTGGAAGATGCTGCCAGCATCTGTGCTCCGTAGCGGCGTTCCAGTTCTCGGAGGATCGCAATCGGTGCTGAGCCAGGAGTCAACGCAGCGAAAGACCGAGGAGATTCTGCCGGTGCGGCGGCAGGCGCCCCGACAAGCGGATTTCCCGAGGCTCCCAGTTCCGTTGTGCCAATCGTCCCATCGTCGTCAAGATCCCTGCGACGCAGCGTCTTCATCGCTGACGCCAGTTCTTCACTGGAAAGGATGCGATCTGAGTTGAGATCGAGCAGCCCGAACAGAGTCATGCCGACCGAATCATTGCTGGCTGGTGCGGATGCCGCGTCCACAGTCTGAAACGGCCCGCGACCATTTGCGACAAGAAACGCCGTCAGCTCTTCCATTGTGATCGCCTGATCCGGCGGACTTCTGACTGCAGACCAGAGATTTGGGTCCCGCGCCAGCCGCACAGCTTCGGGTGATATTCCGTCACTGACGGCGCTTGATGGAACGGAGATCTCTTCCGGCCGCAGACTGCCGTCTCCGTCGCGGTCGAGTTCAGCGAACAACGATTCCACGTACGCAATCCACGAACGATCGAAGGGAGTCTGGTCGATCTCAATTCGCACGCGAATGAAGATCGGGTGCTCACGGTGGAAGTAAATGATGTCGCGGGTGACGGCGGCAGAATCAGGGGACTGACATCTCCCGCTCGCCTGGTAATTCGTTGACTGCTCGTCCGCACACAGAACGCCTGTCGTCAGCAACACGATGCCCAGGATTGTAAACAAACGTCCCATCATGACAGGATCTCCGTGATGGGCTTCGCGTCGGGATCGGCAATTCGGATCGGACGGCCCACGTTCGACATGTTCTGCTTCTTCGGATCTACGCCCACGGCG
>JAYTAK010000356.1:0-4324 GCA_043737515.1 Candidatus Kuenenia sp.
CCAACGTTTTGATTACATCATTTCAAAATAGGTTCCGCTAGCCCCTTCCGTCTTCGCCATCGCATCGCCCTCGAACAAACGGGGCGATGCGATGGCGAACACGGATGGGGCGGCCCCCTTCTGTCGAGCCGGAGCTGAGCTCAAGTCGCCAAATGGAACCCACAGATTCCTCGGAAGAGCCCAAAATTCAGGATCAGGTGTTTATGGGCGGACCGGACGTTGATCCGACTTATCAGAAACGTTGAGCCGCCGCGTTTGTTGTGGCCGTCAACTGTACTCAGGCCGCGCCGACCTGCTTTTGTACGTCGATGAATACTGGTCCGCGGTGCAGCAATGGATTTGATCTGGCACTGACGGAAGTCGCTGATGGCTTCCTGATGGAAATCGGCTCTGAGTCCGGCGAAGCTGTGGCTGGTTGCTTAACCGTTCAGCCAGCGACCTCCAAACAACTTGACAGAGGAACGTCCGCACGGCAGCAGGCCGTCGATCAGATTTCCAAACAGCTTGATACGACAGACATTCGTGATCTGCTGATGAATAATCTTCGCCATCCGCGATGGGAAGAAGTCGCCAATCGTTGTCTGTCGTGTACGAACTGCACGATGGTGTGTCCGCCGTCGCTCACAACGAGCCCGCGGTTCTCACGACTTCGGACTATCCGATGTGCTGCGTCTGGCCGAAGCAACAAAAATTCTGCTGAAGCAAGTTATTGTGTGGGCCATTGAAGCCAATAGATTTAGGCCAGAAGAGGCTATTGGTGATGCGTGCCGAGTTGCAATTTTGCAGGCAGTTGATGAAATGCGCCGTGAGTTCTGTGTTGACTGCTAAAGAGGCCAAATCCTGGTGCGAATCCAATTCGGCAGCAAGTCCTGCTCGATCTTCAACTTGGATTGTCGATTTCGCTCGAACTAGCCGAATCGGATCTGAATCGCGGAAAGCAAAAACAATGGAAGCAATCCTTGAAGTGTTCGTTGCGTTGATTGCGGCTCTCGCAGAGATCGTCGTGCTAGCCATACAACTGGCGGTCGAATTTGCGGCGATTGTACTGGAGTTCATGTTTATTGCTGTGTTCCATGGAATTGCCGCAGCATCAAAACGATATCGCGAACGAAAACTGACTCTGGCTGAAAAACGCCAACGGTCTGCGGCAGCTTTAAGCAAACAATCTGAATCTGATCTCGATCCAAAGGTAATGCGAGCAACGCGACAGGCGAAGGTCATCATCACCTCGATTCTGATCGCGATCATCTGTGTTCCGTTCGCCCTGCATCTTAAGTCCCAGGCACGAAAGAAGAGGATTGCCGAGACGAACAAGATGATCGAGCAAATGGCCGAGTCATATGCTGTTCAGGTGAGGAACGGAAAAGGTGCCGATCTGAGGGAAGGGCAACTGCCCGGTCGTGATGCATGGGGTCAGCCTGTCGAATTGTTCCTGGATCAAATGCATGTTGCAACCATGATTGTGGTGCGGTCGCACGGACCTGACCATAAATCCGGTTCCATTGACGATCTGTTGGCCATTCGTATCGCCAAAGCCCCCGTGAAACAAATAATCGGCAATGCGGTCCACCAGGGAATCCAGGCGGCGGCGGAGAAATTGAAGGATGTCCTGCCGGGAAAGAAAAACGCCGAAAACGATGCGAAGCACGAAGCAGGGCGATAACTTTGTTCGAATGATCGTTCAGATGATCTGCGACGGAGACTTTGATGCATGAAGAATCGTTAGTGCGTTCGCTCTTGCGGCACGTTGAAGAGCTTGCTCAGCAGCATCAGGCAGTTGGGGTCGAAGTGATCGAAGTGGAAGTCGGCCCGCTGAGCGGAGTCGAACCGCTGTTGCTGCAGGATGCGTTTGAACGCCTCAGGGACGAGTTCTCGTGGCCCAAAGCAGAGTTCTCTGTGCTCCAGGTGGGACTTGATGTTCTGTGCAAAAACTGTCACAGCGAATCACAGCTTCAGGACTTCCGATTTGTGTGTCGCGAATGCGGTTCCACATCGCTCCAGATTGTTCGCGGAGATGCATTTCGGCTGATGAATGTCAGAATACAGATTGATGATGCGGTAACGGCAAGTGGAAACCCGGATTGCAGGGTGGGTCAAGCGGCGATTAGCAGCGCCAGCCCACCATGCAGCTCAATTCCGTAGCTATCTAAAAACAGGACCGACCAGAATGCCCACCACAACCATTGCCGTTAATCAGGATATTCTCGCTGCCAAAAAGCAGCGGCCATGGAACAACGGAATTGTTTCACGACGCAGGGCACGTTGGTCGTCAACCTTGTTTCTTCCCCAGGTGCAGGCAAGACCAGTCTGCTGCAAGCGACGGCGAGGTACTGAAAAAATCGCTTCCTCGTGGGTGTCCTCGTCGCGGACCTGGCCACCAATCGAGATGCCGAGCGATTGCGGCCGTATGTTCCGGTCGAACAGTTGACGACCGGCGGGGCCTGTCATCTGGAACTCTCGCTAGTGCAGCAGGGGCTGAGTCGCCTTCCTCAGCAGCAGTACGATTTTCTGTTCATCGAAAACATCGGGAACCTCGTTTGTCCGGCGTCACATGATCTGGGTGAGCATCTGCGTGTCGTTGTGCTGAGCACGACCGAAGGCGACGACAAGCCTGGCAAGTATCCGAAGATGTTCCGTACGAGTCAGGCAATGGTGATCAGCAAGAGCGACCTGCTGCCTTACGTCCCGTTCTCGGTGGATGCTGCGATTCAGGATGCGCGCCTGATTCAGCCGGAGATCGTGACGATCCTCACGAGTTCAGGGGTTGGGCGTTCGTCCGGCGATCGCGAAGCTGGCGCTTCGTCTGAAGTTGTCTGGCACGGTCAAGAATACGTCAGAGGGCGTCGTGATTCATCTGGAAGGACAGGAATCCGAGATTACACGTTTTCAGATACTGCTGTCAGATGAAATGCCTCCGCTGGCAGATTTTCGCGTTGGCCGAATCGTTGACGTGTCTGCGGCCGGATGCCGGGAGTTCACGATTCTGGCCAGATTGAATTCGACCGTTTCGGCTGCCGTTGATGTGCCGACTGACCTGGCAATGTGTCCGGAGTGTGCATATGAATTGACAGATGGGATTGATCGCCGGTTTGGATATGCGTTTTCCAGTTGTACGCAGTGCGGTCCTCGCTACAGCATCATTCGCGCGATGCCGTACGAACGGCGTGACACATCAATGGCGCAGTGTGAATTGTGTCCTTGCTGTGCTGAGGAATTTCGCCAGAGCGAAGATCGACGATTCCATGCTCAGACGGTCGCCTGTCCGGACTGCGGGTCGCAGATGTGGTTCGGAGCGGAAAACTCTGCACAAGAGCGGCACGAGTCTGAAAAACGTAGGGTGGGACCAGCGGCTGGCAAGCCGCGCCGGCCCACCAGATTCCTGCCGCCTCGGTGGGCCGGCGCTCGCGTTGCTCGCTGGTCCCACCCTACGAACACGAAGCGAGTTCGCGCTTCTGACGTCGCCCGTGAATCCGGCTTCGCCGACATCGCAGCGTTAAGAATTTCGTTCGTCTGCGGAGAGAGATTCGTCTGTTCAAAGGCACCGTGCTATACTCCGCGCGGTCAGATTTGAGGTTTTGTGAGCGGCAAGGCGCTAGCCGCTGGTGCTGACCGATTGCACAACCCGCGGCTAGCCGCCTGTTGATCTAAAGTGGGATAAGCTTCCAGCTTGTCACTGTTCTACGAGAAACCTCGCGTTTTCTTCAATCGATGCCAGGCTGGAAGCCTAGCCCACGTAAGTTTCAGACTAAATCAACACACCGCTAGCGCCTCGTGGCTCACTCAGCAATACGTCCCTCAGTCCTGGCCGCGCGGAGTATACAATCTTCCGGTCGGCCAGGTTCAACATCGTTTTTAATTCTGCCGCAAGATTCTCTGAGTTTCCCCATGTCTTTCAGTCGATTCTGCTGTTTCCTGTTGTTGCTGACTGCCGCACAACGTGCCTGCCTGTCAGATGATGTTGCCCCGGCACCGGCGCGCGATGCTTCGCTGGCATTTCAGCTACAGACACTGGATGGCGAAACCGTGCAGGTCGCGCCCGCTGCGAGTGGTGTGACAGTCGTGTGCTTTCTTGGCACCGAATGCCCGCTGGTGCAGTTGTACACGCTGCGACTCTCGCAAATGGCGGATGAGTTGCGTGATCGCGGTGTGCGGTTTATCGGTATCAACAGCAATTCCCACGACACGATCAACGATATCCGGCAGTATCTGGAGCGACAATCGCCGTCGTTCCCTTTGGTACGAGATGAAGGCAACGTCGTGGCGGATCAATTTGGAGCGACACGGACTCCGGAAGTATTTGTGCTGGATCATCGCCTGTCCGTCA
>JAYTAK010000357.1:0-4324 GCA_043737515.1 Candidatus Kuenenia sp.
TCATTAGTTTTGCGGTCGATGAAAGAATGCAGCAGGATGGCGCGGGAGGGTTTGCCGTCGCGGCCGGCGCGGCCGATCTCCTGATAGTAGCCCTCGAGCATCTGAGGCAGCGCGAGGTGCGCGACGATCCGTACGTCGGCCTTGTCGATTCCCATGCCGAAGGCGACAGTGGCGACGATCACGTCGATGTCGCCACCAAGAAAACGGGTCTGCACACGGTCACGGTCGGCCGCGGACATGCCGGCATGGTAGGCGGCAGCAGGCATGATCGCGGCGAGTTGGCCCGCGAGCTCGACGGCGTCCTTGCGGGACGGTGCATAGACGATCGCTGGCCGGTGAGCGGAACTCCCCAGCAATTTCAGGATCACATCCATGCGGTCAGGGCGAGGAATCTCGACGACCTCAATAGCAAGGTTGCTTCGGCGAAAGCCATGAATGAAGCGGTTGTCAGATTTGAGATTCAACTGAGCAATGATGTCGCGCTGGACAATGGGCGTCGCGGTCGCGGTCAGCGCAATCACCGGGGCGGGACGGAGCGAGGGAAGCCGCTGGCCCAGCATACGATAGTCGGGGCGAAAGTCGTGCCCCCATTGCGAAATGCAGTGGGCCTCGTCGATGGCGATCAATGTGGGCTTGGTGCGGGCAAGGAACTCCGGGAAGCCCGGCACGCCCAGTCGCTCAGGCGCAATAAAGAGGAAGTCGAGTTCCCCTGCGAGGTATTTCAGGCACACAGCACGCGAATCCGGACGAGAGCGGCCGGAGTGGATTCGTTCGGCCCGCAGGCCCAGCGACTGGAGCTTTGCAACTTGGTCTTCCATCAACGCAATGAGCGGACTGACCACGAGCGTCGTGCCGCCTCGCGCCAGGCCCGGGAGCTGATAACAGAGCGACTTGCCCGCCCCGGTCGGCATCACCAGCAGCACGTCCTCGCCGTCACGAGCCGCTTTGCATACCGCCTCCTGGTGCGGGCGGAAACCGGCATGGCCAAACGTGTCTCTAAGCAGCTCTGTAATGTCTCGCGACAGCGGCAGTCGCGGCTGAACAGCGTTGTCAGGCTGCCCGGGTTTCGTAGTCAGCGATTGCTTGGAGGTCTGCTCGGACGTCTGCGTCCCGGACGTCGCGCGCGGCCCATCGAGCACGATCTTCACGACCTCGCGGACATACGACTCGATCCCTTTCATGAACGGCGACAACTGCGACTCGCCTCTGTGAATCGCGTGCAGACGCGCCTCCCATTGTCCGGTCATCGCCGGGCTCTTGACGTCGGAGTGAACTGCGGCGATCAGCCGGATGCCCTTGTCGGTGGCTTCCAGCGACTTCCCGTCGCGCACGATGTATTCACGCGTAATCAGTGTCTCGATGATTGCCGCGCGAGTCGCCGGCGTGCCCAGCCCACAATCCTTCATAGCCCGCGAGAGTTCCCTGTCATCGAGCGACTTGCCTGCCGTTTCCATCGCGGTCAGCAAACTCGCATCGTTGAACCGTTTGAGTGGCCGCGTTTGCTTCTCCTGCATGCCGACGGCGCGTACGGGAAGTAGAGCGTTTTGGGCGAGGTCCGCGGGAAGGGATTGCTCTTCGGCGTCGTTGTCTTTCTTGCGCGCAGGGATGTCGAGCACTTTCCATCCGGGCTGGACCACAGCGGTGCCGACGGTGTGGAAGCGGTCGATGATGGGAATGGCGGCGGCGACTGCAGTGGACCTGGCAGGACTCGCGGTGACAGGTAACGCCACGGCTGTAATGACCGTGGTCACCGCCCAGATATGTTCTTCGTGCCAGGCCATCAGCAGCCGGCGGCAGACAAGGTCGTAGATGCATCGTTCATCGCTGTTGAGCGAAACCTGTGTCGGGTCCGTTGTCGTCGGGATGATCGCGTGGTGATCAGTGACATTCGCATCGTCCACAAACCGCCGATTCAGCGCCCGTATGCCTGTCCCATCGGCAAGGTGCGTCTCATAGGAACCACGGATCGTCTTCACCACCTGCGGCAACGTGGCGGCCACGTCCGACGACAAATGACGGCTGTCCGTGCGGGGATAGCTGAGGAGTTTTTTGGACTCGTACAACTCCTGCGCGAGTTCGAGCGTCCGCTTGGCGCTGAATCCCCACAGCCGGTTAGCGTGCCGCTGCAACTCGGTGAGGTCGTAGAGCAGCGGGGGCGGCATCCGACGTTTCTCTTGCGCCAAGGACTCAATCATCCCCGTGCCCGCGAGCTTCACTCGGTCGACGATGGTCCGCGCGTCCCGCCCGTCGGGTGGGAGCCGCTTGGATTCGCTGGAAGGGGATTCACGGGGCTTGAACCACGTGCCGGTGTAGGGCGTCGAGCCGAACGTGCCGACAACTTCAATGTACGCCTCGGGGACGAACTCGCGGATCTCCAGTTCACGTTCGACGAGCATCGCCAAAGTCGGAGTCTGCACTCTGCCGACGGAAAGGGTCTCGCCCTGCGCGATCGTATACGCACGCGACAGATTCATTCCAACCAGCCAGTCTGCTTGAGCACGACCGCGGGCTGCCGCTGCCAACGAGTTGTACGCACTCCCGTCCTTCATCGCCAGAAGCCCTGACTTGATCGCGCTGGGCGTAAGCGATGAAATCCACAACCGGCGGACCGGCTTTCGGCACCCCGCTGCCTCGTAAAGGAAACGGAAAATCAGCTCGCCCTCGCGTCCCGCATCCGTGGCGCAAATCACGTATTCGACATCGCGGCCCTGAAGGAGTTTTTTGACAGTTTTGAATTGGTCTTTCGTGGACTCGAGCACGGCCAGCGGCCACTGCTCGGGCAGCATTGGCAGCGACTCTGCTCGCCACGCTTTCCAATCGGGATTGATCTCGTGTGGCTGCGCCAATCCCACGAGGTGCCCTATCGCCCACGTGACCACGTATCCATTGCCGTGCAGCCAACCGGATGCCCGCGTCTGCGCGCCGACCACCTGCGCAATATCACGCGCAACCGACGGCTTCTCGGCGACAATTACTATGGTCACGGTCTTGTTCCAGGCGGTGTCACGAAAACCAACGGTTCAGAAATCTGTTTTCCGTGGGGTGGAGAGTATCAAGCGGCGTGGCGTTGTTCTGGACACAGTTGTTGACGACGACGCCTCAGTTGTCTCAGTGGCGACAGGATAACGCATTGCGGGGATGGGGGAGAGCGTATTCGTTGGAATCTCGTTGAATTGTGAGCAGGGGGGTGAGGGGAGATTCTCGTCACAATACGTTCCTCAAACGGAATAGTTTCAGAATCGCTGAGTTCCTGACATTCCCACAGCGTTCAGTTAACGCGGCAGCTGTTCGGAAACTGACAAGTCGCCTGCCGCCGATGCGACACGGTGATGAGACTCAATGGTATCCGCATGGTTTCAAGAATGAGTCCTATCGCGGGATGTCCAAGAAAACGTTGGCTGCGATTGGACATCGCAGACCTGGTTGGTGACAATAACTTTCATTGGAGATGCAGACTCACTCGAACGACGACTGGCAATAAGAACGGAATACGAAATGGGCGACAAAGGCGGCAAGAAGGATAAGGAAAAGAGCAAGAAGCAGAAGGCGGACAAAGAGGGACAGAAGCCGAAAGGGAAGCAGGATAAACCTCAATCGAAGTGAGCTGGACCCCGATTGCAGGACCGCAGACGTGCCCTATCGATGATAAGCCGGGCGGGTGCGGAAAACTCAAACCAAGGGTCTCGTGCGGTCGCTGTTACTGCGTTATTTGATGCGGCCCGTTGCGTCTCCGATACAGTGATTGATTTCGCGATGCGCAGTACAATAAAAACTTGCGCATCGGTGAGGCTGCGTCCCATCTGCCATACCCACGCACTGTGTGGATGCGCCCTGACACCCGCAATTGGGATCCGGCGAGTCTTCAAGTCTCTCACACCGAGAATGAAAATAGCGACGAATCCGTGAAGTATCCAGACGATGCATCTCAAGATTCGCTACAGCATAATGCGGAAAACAGAGCGATGTCACGGCCCGAATGAGCTGCGATACACGTGACCAGCGGTCTGATAGCCAGTCTTCTGCGGGCTGAACCACTGTCTTCAGGCCCTCAAAAATGCGATCCGTTCCATCGAAAACTCCGTGTAGCCATCTTCCAATTGCGCACTCAGGACACGCCCTCCTGTGTTGTTTGGCTTGGAGCATTTGATTGTTCATGCCGTGGTCCCCCCTGCGCTCGTCAAGATCGCGTCTGTATTCGATATGACTGCACTGCTGAATCAGATCTCATGTACCCTGGAAATCAAATTGACCTAGCGTCAGTTTCTCAGTTAAGACGGAGTTTAGACGTGGCATTTCGACCAGAAGTGTGTTGTTCAAAAAAGGA
>JAYTAK010000358.1:0-4322 GCA_043737515.1 Candidatus Kuenenia sp.
GTGGTGATGCGCGTGAGCAGCTCGATGTAGAGTTCCCACGCGGCGGTCTTGTCTTCGTCCTTCGGCTGCCACTCCATTTGAAGGAAATGTGCATTGATCTTCAGCGAAGTCATGTCCCAGTTTTCGAGCCAGTTTTTCCAGCGCAAGATTGGTACTCCTGAAAAGTTAAGTGAGGAGTGACCAGCAGTCACCCCCGCTGTATGTTCAGTAAGCATAGTCAAACAACGAACTCCGCAACAGTGAGCGGCGCAAGATTCGATGGGGTTTGGCGGTTCGGGCTCTCTGCCATTCTTGTAGAGACAGATTGAGATGTGGCACAGCGAGGCTCCCGAGTTTGAAGCAAATGCGTGGGCCAGCGTGCCATACGGAATTCTTGACCTCAAAGGTCCCGGCGCGGGCTTCGCCCGCAACCCATTCAGGTGCTGGCGTCGTTCGAAGACTTTGAAACGGTTATACTCCGCGCGGCAGGAATGAGTCCGGCGAGCGGGGGATGTTAATCCCCTGATTTATTCCAGATGACGCGAAAATCAGGGCACTTACGTACCCCGCTCGCCAGTCAAATTCCTTAAGTTCACGCCATTGCATCAACCGTGGAACGTGGCAGGATCTGTCCGCCTTTATTCATTGGCAGTATCCGGCTCCGGTCGATTGCCTGCAGCAGGAGTTGTTCGCAGAGTTCGCCAATGCTGATTCCTCGGGCACGGGCGGACATCGGGACAAGACTGTGGGAGGTCATGCCGGGGATCGTATTAATTTCCAGGATCCAGGGCTGCCCTGCTGAATCGACACGAAGGTCCGTGCGACTGATTCCGGTGACTCCGCAAACTTTGCACGCGGCCAGAACAATTTCAGTGAGATTGGCAGGCAGATTCCTGGGTGCCACGTCATAGCGGGTTGTTTCGTCGGTGTACTTGGCGGCGTAGTCATACCAGCGGGCTGATGGCAGAATTTCAACGGCCGGGAACGCCTCGCCGTTAATGACGGGAACAGTTATTTCGCGGCCTTCTATGTATTTTTCGATCAGAAACGTCTTGCCCCAGCGTGCAGCTTCAGCAACGGCGGCTTCGATTTCCTGTTCAGAGTCCACGATGGTAATGCCGACGCTTGAGCCCTGGGCTGCTGGCTTCACAACCTGCGGATAGCCGAACTGACGAGATGCGTTTCTGATCAAGTCGCCGGAAACACCAACGTACAAAGCCAGACCAGGGGCGACTGGCAGTCCGGCTTTCGCCAGGACTTCACGCGTTGCGACCTTGTCAAACGTCAACGCGGACGCTTCAGCAGAACTGCCCAGCCACGGTATTCCAAGACGTTCCAGGTCGCGCTGCAGTGTCCCGTCTTCACCGCCCGTACCATGCAGCATGGGAAGGATGACATCCGTGCGGCGTGGAATTTCATGCAGCGCCAGGATTGCCGGATCACATTGCAGCACCTGATGCCCGCGCTGTTTCAATGCCGCAGCAACGCAGGCACCGCTTTCGAGACTGACTTCGCGTTCCGCAGATGTACCACCTGCCAGAACAACGATTCGTAACGGGTGACTCTGGGGGACGATCCATGACATTGCAGATCCTTCTTGTTTCCTTGTGACGTTCATGCCACGCCACCTGCGAATCCAACCATGGATTCTGGGCGTGGGCTTCGCCCGCAACCCAATAATTTATGCCGCATCACCGGCGTCGCCGCCGTGTCTGGTGCGAGCCGACGGAGCGGCTCGCTTACGTAGGTCCGCCGCTCCGTCGGCGGACATCTGTCGCTTTGCGAAAATCTTCTCAGTAAAACCAAACTCCCAACGTTTGCTGAGCATTCGAACTCGATCACCAGACTTTGATTTCCAGTTCCAGACTGACGGCAAATTTTTCGGCAACGGCTTTCTGAATGCGGCTGATGAGTTGTTCGACGTCTTTGCTGGTGGCACCGGATTCCGTGACGATAAAGTTCGCATGACGTTCGCTGATGCGAGCTTTGCCGACAGACAGGCCCTTCAGTCCGCATTGTTCAATCAGCGACCCCGCACTCAGCCCACGTGGATTGCGAAAGATGCAGCCTGCAGATTGATCCGCCAACGGCTGCGTGGATCGCTTCATGATCCAGTTCTTGCGCATCCGGCGCGTCAACTCTTCAGAATCGTCGCGGATGAGTCCCAGCGTTGCCGACAGAATCAGCAAATCCTGAATACTGCTGCGGCGGTACGAAAACGATAACTCATCACCACGCCGCACGGCGATTTCGTTGTCCTGAGTCAGAACTCGCACGCTGGTGATCAACTGCCCGATATCACCCGTCCGTCCGCCGCTGTTGCCCACGACGGCACCGGCGATTGTGCCTGGAATGCCGACGAGATATTCGATGCCTCCGAGCCCCGCGCGCACGGCTTCGGCAACCACATGCGACAGCAATGTGCCACCGCCCGCCGTGAGCGAAGTACCTTCGATCTGAACTTCGCCAAGGAGCGGTTCGACCACTCGAATGACAACACCCTGCACGCCCGCTTCGCGCACGAGCAGATTTGATCCGCTGCCAAGGATATGGATCGGGAGCTGCAGGCTGCGGCAGGTCGTGATGACTTCCAGCAGTTCTGCTTCTGTACGCGGGGTCACGAAATACTGCGCAGGGCCGCCGAGTCGCAGCCATGTGTGCTGGCTGAGCGGTTCGTTACGCTGCAGAATTTCGCTGAAGTCTTCGATGGATTTCGTCATGAATCTGATGTGTCCTGCCTGCTCCCATTGTGATAACAACGTCACCTGGTCGCCCGGAATGGTCTAATCTTGCCAGAACCTGGTCAAGATTCGTCATCAGGAAAGCACGGCCTCCCGATTCAGAGATACTTCGGACCAGAGTTCCAGAAACGCGGCTGCAGTGAGCCACTGAAGCACTTTCGCGCGCGGGAAGTACGGGAAGGATAAGGCATTCGTCGGCAAGTGAAAGTGCAGAACGAAAATCTTCGAAAAGTGCCGCAACCCGAGACAACTGATGAGGTTCAAAAACCGCAATCAGGCGGCGGTTCGGGAAGATACCCCGTGCCGTTTCCAGGGTGGACCGGATGGCCGTCGGGTGGTGTGCGTAGTCGTCAATCCAGTCGATGCCAAACAACTGTCCGCGATGCTCAAAACGCCGATGAATTCCGGAAAAAGCTTCAATGCCGCTGATGGCGGATTCGACGGAGACTCCTGTGGCAACCGCCGCAGCAATGGCAGCGACAGCGTTCTGGCGATTGTGAACGCCGGGCACCTGAAGCCGCACCAGCCCCACATCATGAGTTCGGTTGCGAAGCAGAAACGTCTGCCGCTGAGTGCTGCCAGGAATTCCGGGCGACGTTGATTCGCAGGAAACGGCATTCCAGTCCGCCTCTTCACGCAGCGAAAATGAAATCGTCCGGCGTTCGCAGGTTGCTGCGATCGCGGCAGAACGCAGGCAGTCGTAGTTGAAAACCAGAGTACCATCGGACGGAAGTCGCGAGACGAAATCGCTGAAAGTCTGATCGCAGTCCGCCTGTGACGAAAAGCAATCGAAATGATCCGGTTCGATTCCGGTGAGGACAACTGTCTTTGGAGACAGGTGCAGAAACGATTGACGGTATTCGCAACTTTCGACGACAGCCACCGCACCAGAACCATAGATCCCGGAGCGACGTTGATTTTTCATCACACCACCAACATATGCCGATGGTTTGCAACCCGCCTGCTGCAGGATACACCAGGTCATTCCGCTGGTCGTCGTTTTGCCGTGTGTCCCAGCCACACATGTTTGATGGTGAGATACAAAGAACTCACTGAGTGCTTGCGGAAGTGACATCGGCACCAAGCCCAGCGATCGGCAACGCTGCAGCAGCGCACAGGACTCCTGTACGGCCATGGAATACACGACGTGCTCAGGATTGTGTGCGAAAATCTGATCCGCGTGATCCGGTTGAACGAGTGTCATGGAAAGAGGATCGATCACTGACGACCGATCACACTCAACGGAACTCAATTCGTCGTCAGTACCCACGACAGATTCGCCGGCATCGAGCAGGATTTCTGCGAAAGCTCGCATCCCGGCACCCAAGGCTCCGATCAGCAGCCATGGACGTTTTTTCTGTAAAGAACGACCGCTGATCAACAGTCCTTCATTTTCCCGTAACATAAGTTTTTTCACGAGGGCCATCCTGGCAATCATTCCGAATGTCACGTCCTGTTCAGCAAACGTTGAGAGTGTTGTTTTTCTGAGAAGATTTCCGCGTGTCACTTTACTGCAGTGGCGGACCGTGCGAGCAACTTTGTAGCCACGTTCGCCAGAACGTGGGCGATCCAGAGGAAACCCACGCTCTGGCGAGCGTGGCT
>JAYTAK010000359.1:0-4321 GCA_043737515.1 Candidatus Kuenenia sp.
GTCCGGCCTTGCCATCCGCAGGAAGCCTTTCAAGGCCGTTGTCCTGCGGATGGCAGAGCCGAACTGCGGATGAAGAACCGCAATGACAGACAACTTCAAACAGCAATTCCCCCAGGGGCGCAACTCAGGACTGAATATTGGTAATGGCGTTTTCGGTACCAAAGAATCGACTCACAAAAACAAGGCTTTCAGCGTTTGCTGAGCAGAATGAAATTTTTTTTGCTCCCATTTTTCTGTCACCAATTTTTCTGTCTTCTGTGTTTCGGAGTCTCGGGTTTAATCAATGGGTTGCTGGCAAAGCCCGCGCTGGGTCTTTTGTGGCTTTTCTTGGCCAGAAAACAACACCTCCTGCCGGGCTGTCTTGCTCATAATGGCATCGCTCAATCGTGCGACGGCACAGGCTTTGGTTGACGAGCAGGCACGCTGAACGTTACCCTCTGAAGCCCCGCCCCTCTCATTCCTGCCGGAGCTTTCCCATGATCCCGCCTCGACGTGAGTTTCTGAAGACGAGTGCCGCTGCTGCCGCCGCGATGTTGACATCATCACCCAGCCTGCATGCCGCGATTCCGGATGACCAGCCGATCCGCGTCGGCTTTATCGGCTGCGGGGGCATGGGTACCAATCATCTCAAAGTGCTTTCGCAGCGCCGCGACGTGCAGTTGACATGGGTCTGTGATGTCGATGCTGAAAGGTTGGCTGCCGCTGCAATGATCGTTGAGGAAGGCTCAGGGAAGACTCCGCAGTCGACCGGTGACCTGCGACAGATTCTTGCGGACGCGGAGATCGATGCGGTGTTCATTGCGACGCCCGATCATTGGCACACTCCTGCGGCGATCCTTGCTCTGGATGCAGGCAAACACGTTTACGTCGAAAAGCCCTGCTGCCATAACGTTCGCGAAGGACGACTCCTGGCCCAGGCCGTCGAACGGAGCGGAAAACGACTTCAGGTGGGGACTCAAAGTCGCAGCACGAAGTGTGTGAAGGATGGTATCGACCACATCCGCAATGGCGAAATTGGTGAAGTGCTGGTTTCGAAGGCATGGAACAGCCAACGCCGTGGTTCGATCGGAAAATCGCAGCCGGGAACCCCACCAAAACCGCTGGATTTTGACACATGGCTTGGTCCGGCTCCGGTCGTGCCCTGGCGCCCCAATCTGCTGCACGGCGTGTGGCGCTGGTGGTATGACTTCGGCTGTGGTGATATCGGAAATGACGGCGTTCACGACATTGACGTCGCGCTGTGGGGGTTGGGTGTCGAGACGCATCCGAGCCGCGTGACGTGCTTCGGTCAGAAAAACTTCTTTGATGACGATCAGCAGTTTCCTGACACTCAATATGCGATCTGCGAGTACCCGTTGGTCGATAAATCCGGCCGATGCAAACAATTGATTTTCGAACAGCGAATCTGGTCGCCGTACGTTCAGGAAGGCTACGAAAACGGCGCGGCATTCTATGGCACCGAGGGCGTGTTGAT
This sequence comes from Candidatus Kuenenia sp., assembly GCA_043737515.1. Lineage (GTDB taxonomy): Bacteria > Planctomycetota > Planctomycetia > Planctomycetales > Planctomycetaceae > SXXK01. Next base: position 1,475 of record JAYTAK010000359.1, read on the forward strand.
CCTCGGTCACTCCGTGGGCTGGAAACTCTATGGACCACGCGGCAAGCTGCTGGCTGAGCAAACTGGTTCGGCGGATCTTGCGGCGCATCATCAGAACTTCTTCAATGCGATCCGTGACCCGGCAGTGTCGTTGAATGCTTCGGTCGATGCTGGTCGGCTGTCGGCAACGATCGTGCATCTCGCCAACATTGCCGCTCGCACACGACACGTTCTGGAATTTGACCCGACGACTGAAACCATCACTAACGGCGAAGCATCCAATGCGCTGGTTCGCCGTCAATATCGCGACGGACACTGGGCCGTTCCGAAGAATGTTTGACAAGGTGTTCAGTGTTCAGTGTTCAGTGTTCGGATTTCGGATTTCGGTTTTCGGTTTTGACACTGCCATTCCTGTCGAAGGTAATCCATCTCATGGTCAAATACAAAGTCGCAATCATCGGCAGCACCGGACGTGGAGACTATGGTCATGGTCTGGACTCTGTCTGGCAGAAGTTCGACGACTGCGAAGTCGTCGCGGTTGCCGATCAGGACGCAGCTGGGCTGCAGAAAGCGGTGACACGAACAGGTGCAGCAACCGGGTATGCTGACTATCGTCAGATGCTCGACAAAGAACGTCCACACATTGTCGCCGTCTGTCCGCGATGGACCGATCAGCACCGAGATATGGTACTGGCCTGTGCGGAGTTTGGCTGCCACATGTATATGGAGAAGCCCTTCTGTCGGACGCTGGGCGATGCGGACGAGATGATTCAGGCCTGTGAAATGCGGCACCTGAAACTGGCGGTGGCTCATATCAGTCGCTACTCGCCGCAACTGGAAGTGATACGCAAGTTAATTCAGGCGGGTGAAATCGGCGACGTCCTCGAAATCCGCGCACGAGGAAAAGAAGACGCGCGAGGCGGAGCGGAAGATTTATGGGTTCTCGGAACGCATGTGCTGGATCTGATGCGAGCGTTCGGCGGCGATCCGGCTTCCTGCTACGCAACGCTCCATCTAAAAGGCCAGCGTGTGACGCGCGAACATGTTCAGCCCGGAAATGAAGGGCTGGGGCCGCTGGCTGGTGACCGCGTCGATGCGATGTATCGTTTTCAGAATGGGATCACGGGATATTTTTCGTCGCAGAAAGGTGCGGGCGGAAATCCGAATCGCTTCGGCCTTCGAATCATGGGCAGCAAAGGCATGATTGATCATACGTCCGGATACGCCAATCCTGCGTTTCTGCTGAAAGACGCGCGCTGGGGTTTATCTCAGGATGCAGGTGCATGGAAAACCATCACTTCAGTCGGCATCGACCAACCGGAACCCATTACCGTCAGTGGCTATGACGGTGGCAACCCGGCTGCCGCTCGAGACCTGATCGAATCCATTGAACAGGATCGCCAGCCAAAGTGCTCGATGCATCATGCGCGCGGTGCGATTGAAATGGTTCTGGCCGTCTTTGAATCACACCGACTCAACGCCCCCGTCGCATTGCCACTCGACTGCAAGGAAAATCCGCTGGGAGCAATTTGATCGCAACTCGTATCAGCCGCAGTGCGTTAGCACCCGGTTTTCCCCGTAAATCTGCGCGAACCGGACGCTAACGCGTACCGGCTGATCGTAGAAACCACGCGGACTATTTCCTTCAAAGTCTTGCTTGTCCCTGTCGGCTCCATCACAATGCTGAGCTTCTTTTCTCACGTCCTGCGATGGGAATTCTGGCATGATGAATCAACGACGACTTTTTGCAGTTTGTCGCCTGAGCCGTAGGGCAAATCTGGCTGCGAGCTGCTTACTGATCACGCTTTGCTCAGCAGTTGTTGCGGAACAGGCACCGGGACTCGGCCCGAAGGGTGATCTGGTCCGCGTCGAATTCGAAGCGGCCGGATCGACGACGATGATCGGGCAGAATGCGCGAAAGCAGTTGATCGCCACGGGCGTCTACTCCAGCGGTCAGCGGCATGATTTGACGCATGAAGTGACGTATGTCGTTGATGTTCCGGCGGTGCTGCATGTCGATGCGGAAGGCTTGGTAATACCGACGGCGGATGGCACGGCGACAATCACCGTGAAAGTTGCGTCGGGGCAATCAGCCACACTGATTCTCAGCACATCGCGCTGTGCCGAGGAACTGCCGGTCAATTTCGAAAACGAAATTGTACCGATCTTCACCAAGCTTGGTTGCAACGCTGGCGGATGTCATGGCAAGGCTGACGGACAGAACGGCTTTAAGCTGTCACTGCTGGGTTTCTACCCAAAGGAAGATTACGAATATCTCGTGTACGAAGACCGTGGTCGTCGCGTCTTTCCGGCGGATCCGGACTTCAGTCTGCTGCTGCAGAAACCTGGCAACATCCTGCCACACGGCGGCGGACAACGCATGTCGCCAGGCTCGTACGAATGGGAACTCATCGCGCGGTGGATTCGCCAGGGGATGCCGTACGGTGCTGAAACCGATCCGACGCTGGATCACATTGAGTCCATTCCTGCTGTCCGTGAAATGAATTTTAAGTCAAAGCAGCAACTGGCTGTGATCGCTCATTACAGCGACGGCTCGACACGCGATGTGACGCGCCTAGCCTCGTACGAAGCCAATCATTCAGAAATGGCCGTGTCGAATGCAAAAGGACGCATTACGATCGAAGACATCCCTGGAGAAGTGGCCATCATGGTGCGATTCCAGGGCAGCGTGGGTGTCTTTCGAGCCATCATTCCGCAGGGAATTCCCGTGCTGGAAACTCCGCCGGAGAAAACATTTATCGACAACCTCGTGTTTGCGAAACAGCGACAGCTTGGCATTCCGCCGTCGGCATTGTGTGACGATGCGACATTTATGCGTCGGATTTCCATCGACATCGCGGGACGATT
>JAYTAK010000360.1:0-4315 GCA_043737515.1 Candidatus Kuenenia sp.
TTATTTCGACGTTCCATCATCGACCCTATGATCCGGCGACATCGGGAATTATTCCCGCGATTGCATCGGGAGCGTTCGACAGATCGTTTTCAAAGTGGCCCTTCACAAAGCAGCCCTTCGTCGCGGATGCACTCAGGCACCACGACGCCCGAGAAGTACCCCGGAACGGATCGCTACGCACCGTGTCCCTGCAACAGCGGCCGAAAGTACAAGTTCTGTTGCTGGGCGCGGGACCGCTGATTCAGCTTGTTGCCCAAATCAGGGGATGACCAAGATCCTGGAGCGCCTGGCGGATCGGCAGTCGGCAGGGGTCAAAGAGCATATATTGTTGTTACGGTGATCTGGTTCGTTGGTGTTGCGGTTGGCTGAGCGAGCGTTCGACGCTTGATTGTTGAACGTGCCGCCACGCCAAACGCGGCTACTCGGCCCTTGCCCTGCTGCATTCTTCCCAGTCACCATTTCCGGAGTCTACACCGCACCACGATCGTAGTCGCCAATCGTTCCGGCATAATAGCCGAACTGGAAAATCGGCTTCATTCCAACGGCGTACGCAAGATTGTTGAGGCTCAACGTGACATCCTCTACCCGATTCTATGTGCAGTTAAAAAACCGACACTACACAGTGTATTCAGGCCCACTCCTGAATGATGTGTTGCAGTCGGCCTTTGACGCTGCGAATCATTTGTGCGGGCGAAACATGTGGTTTTGTACTCACGAAAAACTGGCTGGCGTCACCGGTGGTGAAGCGATGTTTGAGGACTCGGACGCCATCGGGTTCGGTGGCGGATTGCAGGAGGGTGAGCCATTGATCGTCTGCCACTAGCTGTTGCCGCCAGAAGACTGTTAGGCCCCAGTTGAGCTGGTAGGCCGGTGACACATTTTTTGCAGTGTAGATGGGTTCTATAGTTTTCAAACCTGGGCTCCACCGGCGTGAAGCCGGTTGGGGGCCAGCTTACTGTGTTGTGATGTGTTTTAGTTGCCAAACCGGGGCTCTACCGACGCAGGGTCGGCAGGGGCTTTGGTCTCTACAAATCCGTGTTTGTTCTTCACTGCAACCAAACCCGCTACACCATCCGGCTACGGCATCTCCGGTCGTCGCTCCGCTTCCTCCCTCCGTGCCTGCGCCCGCTGGCTCCGCTCACTTGGCCTGTTCCGCCTCCGGCGACTGGACCGACGGGGAACTCAGGGCAAGGCGGAAGCCGTTGATGAGCGCGCGGTACGACGGGTCGTACGTGAGGCGGTACGCCGTCCGGCAATTCGCTGCGTCGTTGCCCCAACCGCCGCCACGGCGCACGCGGCGCGAGCCCCGTTTCTGCTTCACTGGATCCACCGGCGTTGTCTCTCCATCATAGTCACCATACCAATCGTGCGTCCACTCGAACAGATTCCCATGCATGTCAAACAGACCGGTGGTGCCGGGACACTTTTCGCGAGGCGGATGCACATGCTTCCCGCTGTTCTCAACAAACCAGGCGAATCTGTCCAGCAGAGCCATGTCGCTCCCGTACCCATACGCTGTTCTCACTCCAGCTCGACTGGCAACCTCCCACTCCGTTTCTGTTGGCAGACGAAACCCACGACGCTCAAACTCCAATGGCCAGTCGCGCGGAGCCCAATTCGCTTCAGGATTCGGTTCGCGAGGGTATTGATCCTTGTCCAGCGATTCCGGATCAGCATATGACTGATCGGATTCCGCTAGCCCAGACTGCTGTGACAGCCACCGGCAAAAGGACACCGAGTCATACCAATGGGTGCCAGCTCCGGCATCTTCCTGTTTCGCATCGGATTGCTCCATGAAGCCTGCGTACTGTGGGTGAAAGGCGATCAGTTCCTCGAATGTGATCTCCCGATCCAGCAGCGCGAACGGTCGCGTCAGCGTGACACTGTGGAGAACTTCATCTTTCTGCCGGTCTGGCTCGTCACTGAACGAGCCGATTTCGGAGTCGCCCGCTGGAAACACGATGAACGTGTAGTAGAAGGTTTTCAGGGGCAATGGTTCGGGGGGCGGTTCTGGTTTTGCTGCCTGGTCCGGTGACGAGTTTTCTTCGGTCGGCTCTTCCTTCGATGTCGGTGGTGTTGCTGTCACCGTAATGGCCAGAGTAAACCACTCGCGATCCGCAGCATACGGCAATGCGGTCTGATCGACCTGCCGCACGACCTCGTGCTGTCCCCATTGCCGCAGCAGCCAGCCAGCGGCACCATGTACGCCTGCGCTGGGGTCGCCGCGATACCAGTCGGCCAGTTGTTTCAAGAGCGCGGCCCGTTGCGATTCGGGAATCTCATCGAGCGTGTATTCGCCAAGTGCCAGCAGGATCGCATATTTTGCGTGCATTAGCCGCAGGGCGTTAGCCCCCGGTTCAATGGCGGTACCGGCAGAAGAAGCACTGGTGGCCGAAAACCGGGGGCTAACGCCCTCCGGCTGATAGGACGTGCTGAGCCGCAGCAGTTCGAGCAGTTCTTCCGCTCGCACGCCGCGGTCGCGGCAACGAAAGATGAATTGCGTCAGCGCCTCGGGATCGTCGGTCATGTCAAACACCGGCAGCACGTTTTCACGCTCCCCCAGTCGCAGCAGCGTCACTGCCGCGTTGGCTCGGCGCTGACCATACGCCACGCGTTCCACGGAGCCCAAGTCCGCCGGCGGCAGTGTGGCGGCGATCTTGCCGAGATCTTCCACGGTCGAAGGTGCGGGAGTGGCCGCGACCAGTGAATAGAGTACGGCGTACTGTTCCGGAGTCGCCACCGCCAATAACCGGGACAATTTAGAGAGATCGCCAGCGGCGTAGTCGGCAAATGCATTGGCGGCGCTTAGACGCTGCCCGTCGATCGACTTTGCGTCACCGAAGATCGTTTCGAAATGCGGCAGCAGTCGCTCGCCGATTGGCCGCAGATTCTCACGCAGCAACGGCTGGAATTCGGCATTGGCCAGGACCAGGTGCCCGGCCACAAACTGCAGGTCCTGCTCCGTCCACGAGGCGGCTTCAGACTTTGGAACGTAATCCGCCAGCGCCACCGCCGCACGAAATCTGCGATTGGCCTCGGCTTTGTCGTCTCGCAGGATGGCTCGTAACTTTTCTTTCAGTTCCTCGGCATACGGACGCAGTTGCTGACGAATCGGACCGATGTAGGCGACTTTGTTTGTGAGCAATTCTTCCAGCAGTGGTTCGACCAGCGATGTGTCGCGCCCAACCGTCGCCAGGCGGGCATGCAATTGCGAGCGTTTTTCGTGGATGGTTTTGGCCTCTGTAGAGACCAGCGGAGACAGATACGTCGCTGCGACCGCCCGGTTGGTATCCAATTCTATGACGATCTCCGGCACCTGGGCGGGTTCGGCACGCAAGAGAGTTCCCACAAGGCCCTCGATACGTGTGGCTTCCTGCCGCTGAAGGACTTGCCCCCGAACGACAATCCCAACTGCCATCAATGCCAGCAACATGGCCATGACCAGACCCGTTCGCAATCCCAGCACCCGAAACGCGCGACTCATCATGGTGCGCTGTGGTGCCGTCCAGTGCTTCGACTCGGTCCGCGTCCGGATGCTGAGCCATTCCACCAAGGATGGAAGATAACGGTTTTCGGGTTTCGCATTCCAGAGGGCTGAGCGTTCGGACAGTTTTAACTCGGCTCGGCCTGTGCGCGTTTCACGCTGCTTGCGAGTGAGCCAGTCGCGGAGAGAGGGAACGAGATAATCGTGGGTGAGTTGGTAGTAACGGAAGGATGAAGGAGGAAGGATGAAGGATGAATCGGCAGCCTCACTCATTTCATCCTTCATCCTTCCGCCTTCATCCTTTCCCTCCGGGTCTGTCGGGGTGATGAGGCGGATTTCGCTGTCGAGGATTCGGATGAGGTCGTCGAAGTCTTTGGGACGGTTGGCGTAGCCGGATGCGGCCAGCAGTTCGTCACGGGATTTCATTTCGCCCTTGATGTCCGTGCCGGAATTCGGCAACAGGGCTTTGAGGACCGCACGGGCGGCGGTTTGGTGAAGCCGATGCTTGGGATGTGCCGTCTGCGTGCTGAACGTCTCCTCCAGAAACGTGACGCCGACTCCGGTCGTGCCGCCGACTTCTTTCAGCACAGCCGGTGTCCAGTCCTTGCCTTTCATCATCTCAGCGAACAGGGCGAGACGCACGCAAATGACTTTTCCGTCTTCCGCCAAACCGGCGACCGATTGTTTTAGAAAGTCTTTTTGGTCATTCGTTGTGTCGCTGATCTTCTCGGGCAGCTTTCCATAGGCTCGACCAAACGCGGCCAACACTTTCCTTGCATGATCGAGATCAAATAAGTCCGCCAATGCCGTGTTCTGGCCTTGAAGTAACTC
>JAYTAK010000361.1:0-9957 GCA_043737515.1 Candidatus Kuenenia sp.
GATTCATCGACGATCTGCACTTTCCCGTCGATCACGACGTAGTCTCGTTCAGCCGAGAAGCCCAGTCGTGCCGTCAACGCACGCTCAACCTGGCGACAGATCATCTCCGAGTCATGCGATGCGACCAACTGAGGCTTTGATTCAAGCAGGACTCGCTGGTGTCCCTTTTGAGTCAACACGGCGGTGCGTCGTTCCGGTTGATAGCGGAAGTCGTCCTGTGCCAGCAGGCGCTGGGAGAATCTGTCGCTCCACTGCAGCAGTGATGCGGTCTCCGGCGAACATTCCTGATTGACAGCAATCAGCAGTGGCGTTCGTGCCTGATCGATCATGATGCTGTCGGCCTCATCGACCAAGGCAAAGTAGTGCCCGCGCTGAACCGGATCGTGCGGAACGGCGTTTTCGCGAGAGTGGCGAGCCTGGTGCTGCAGTCGATCGCGCAGGAAATCGAAGCCCATTTCTTTCTCTGTGCCGTACGTCACATCGCAGGCATATGCCTTTCGGCGCTGATCAGAAGGCATGGCATTCGAAAGTTGTCCAACCGTCAGACCCAGCAGAGCAAAGATCGGCGCGGCAAAATCGGCATCACGGACGGCGAGATAATCATTGGTTGTGAGAACATGACACCCCTTGTCGAACAACGCTCTCAGAAACACGGGCGGCAGCGCGCTCAGCGTCTTGCCTTCGCCCGTCTCCATTTCTGCGACGCCACCGTCTGCCATCACCAGCCCGGCGAACAGTTGCACCGCAAAGAGTCCCATGCCGTATGTACGACGAGCGGCTTCGCGTGTAAGAGCGAATGCCATGGGCGTGAGCACCGTTAATGCTTCGCCGCTGCGTACACGCCAGCGAAGTTCATGACTGACTTGCAGCAGTCGAGCGTCATTCCAGTCGGACATGCTGTCGGACGTCTGGATGACGACCTGCGTCATTGCCATCAATTTGTGTCGGCGCGTCCCCGGAAGGCCCGGGATGCTGCTCCAAAGTTGTGACAAAATGCTCATTGGATTCCTCTGACTCAGCCAGGATGCGGGTGATCAATACGCAACATCGAGTGTTCGCCGGACGTATGCGCTGATCCAGCTCATCATGGAAGACCGGCTGATCTGAAAACGACCGGTACCACGCAGGCCCGTGAACAACTTCGAATCCCGTTCCTGAATGACGACCGTCGCCTGATAGATCGCCGAAGCGACACGTTCACCGCCGCTGGCCGGATCGATGGTCGTTGTCATCGGTCCGCCGTGTTTGAGCGACAGCGATGCCGGGACAAGATTCTCTTCACGCGGTGCCACGCTCAGGACGCGACCGTGCAGGGTGTCATGCGGACGATCCGCGAGGTTGATTTCAATTTCATCACCGGACTGCATTTTTTCATGCCCCGCATGATCGATGAACAGCATGGCCTGCCATTCATCATGCTTCGGTGCGATGCTGCAGACATGCGTGCGAGCGACCAGACATGTCCCTTGGTTTTTTGCGTCGAGCGGATTCTGATTCCGCGCATCATGCTGCAGGGACTCGGACGCCACGGGTTCAATCAACACGCCGTCACACGGGGCCGCAATTGTGAGTTTGTCGAGTTTCTGCCGGAGCAGGTTCAGTTCTTCTTCAACGGTCCCGACGGATTCGACGGCCAGTTCCAGACGTGCGGAGTCGTTGGTGGCCCGAGCCAGAACCGCATCGACCTGCCGCTTTCGCAAAGTGGTTTGAAGCTCTGCCAGCTCCAGATTCAACGCATCGTTTCTTAACCTGAGCAACGGTTGACCGGCGTGGACGCGATCTCCCGGCCTCGCCAGAATCTCTTCCACCACGCCATCCACCTGAGAATAAACATTTCGCATTCCCGCAGGTTCAAGAACGAGCGGTGCATGACCGCGCACAGGGATCGGCAACATCAGCGACGCGCTGACGACACCAACGACAGCCACCAGAGCCAAAGCCAGGCGAGCAGGTTTCATGGAATTTCCTCCAGCAAAAATAAGTTTTCGTCTGATTCCGGCAGCAAAGCGATACAGGCTGACTGCCACGGACAGCCCAAAGGCGACAAGGGTCATGGTCTGCAGTCCGACGGGCTTGAGAAAGTGGTACAGGACTCCTGTGAGCACAATCACCATCACCCAGCGATTCACCATCGAGCAGAATGCATAGGCGACAAACAGAAATCGATGTCTTGCGGGAGAATGGTGGTCATCTGGCTGGTGCAGTCCTGCCAGCGCTCTTAGAAAAAGTCGCCGCAATTCTGCATCGGCTCTGGCTCTCAGGTTTGGAATCTCCAGCCAGTCCGCCAGCATGTAATATCCATCGTATCGCAGCAGCGGATTGGCGTTGTAAATCACAGTCGTGGCCGCTGTCACAAGGAAGGTATTCATGAGCAGCACGTTGAGAAGTCCGGGCTGAGTCCACGACCAGAGCACCAACGCGATTGCTGAAATCAGGACTTCGATGTAGATCCCAGCAGCCGCGATCAGGATCCGATGTCGCTTCCGGGGCAGCATCCAGGAGTCTGAAACATCGCAGTAAAGGCACGGACTGAAGACCATAAAGGCCACGCCAATTTCGTGACATTCGCCGCCGAAGTGATGGCAGGCCAGACCGTGAGCCAATTCATGGATGACCTTCGTCGCCCCGAGCGTCATCCACAGCAGCAGGATATTGGGCCAACTGATGAAACTGGCGAGTGCCGGCATCTGACTCTGGATCGCATCGAAGCGAACGGCAAACTGCAGCCACGACGCCAGTATAAACATCACGGCGAGGCAAACAGCCCACGGCTGAAACATCCAGCGAACCATCGGAGCCAGATGCTGCAGAATCGGCTGAGGGTCCCACCCCGGAAGCTTGATGAAAAGTGGATTGAGCAACGCCGCCAGAAACTTTTTGCGACGTCGTTTGCTGTTCTCACCAAGGATCTGCGGCCCACGACCGGTGCGGGTGCTGCGGATCAATCCTTTGCGACTGAGGTCAGTGATCAGCAACTGCAGATCGCGGCACGAAGTTTGAATTGCCGGAAACTCAATCCGCAGTCGGACCAGCAATTCGTCAATGTTGCGAGTTCCGTCGAGAAGTTGAAGCACTCGCAGTTCGTCGTCGCGAAGTCGATAGTACTGCATCGCCAGCGGGTCTTTCACGACCTGCCATGATTCGCCCTGAAACTGCATCTCCTGAAACTTAAGATCGCGTCGCGCGCAGAGCGGCAGAGGTGGACTGGGCGAACTTAGGTTTTTCATCTGTGATTCCGACATCAGTGTCTGTCGCTCCGGTTCGAATACATCCTGAACCTGCCGAATTCTGTCTCTCGTGATATCTCAAGCAGCCGGTGGTCTTGCAGTCGTCTTCCAAAATCTATCTTCAGGCCCAACGGGCTGTTCCGAAGTCAGCTGGGGCGATGCTCCAGGGTCTATACTCCACGCGGTCGAAAATGAGTCTGGCGAGCGGAGCGGCGTGAGCCCTCCGGTACCTCGTTTTTGTACCGGCAAGCTGACGCATGCCGCTCGCCAATTGTGTCACTCATGACCGCGCGGAGTATCCTGCCTGGGCGATGCCCCAGGCTGACATTGCGCCGGCCCGTTGGGCCTGAATTCAACCTGTAAACTCGGTTCTTTAACTCCACAAATTCATCACGCGGCGAGGAATAAGGCAGCCGCTCGCCATTGTCAATTCGCGCCGCGTGAAGAATAGAATCCAGTAGATTCATAGAATACAGGCGGTTTGATCAAAGTTCGTTTCATGTCCTCACTTGCTGTATGTTGAAAAAAGCCTCCTATCCGTCAATGTTGTCCAGCGTCATCTGGCCCGTCACATAGTGCCAGCGATTGATGCTGAGGTTGTACTGTACCAGTGCCGTATTCTGATCTCGCAGTGCCATGACGTATGCTTCCTGCGACGGCATCAGGCGATCAATATCCAACTGTCCCATCTCATACATCCGGCGATGTGTCTGAAATCGCGATTTCGCCGCTTCCAGCCGAGCATTCTGTCGATCAAGCACCTGAAAGGCCGACCGGACCTGATCGAAGCTTTCCCGCACTTCATATCGGACTTCATCGCTCCGCGCGGACTCTGCCAGCCTGGCCCGAGTATGAGTCAACTCGGAGCGTCGGACATTTCCCTTTGCCGCGCGCTGTCCCAGAGTTTGCTGAAAACTCAGTCCCAGATTCCAGTTTGCATAATTGGCGGAGGACAGATCACTGACAGAGCCACCGAAATTATTGTTCAAACCGGTCAGTCCGTATCCCGCCAGCAGATTCAGATTGGGCCGCAGACTGTCTTTTTGTCGTTCAACATCAAGAGCAGTCATTTGAACCTGACTTCTTTGGGCCTTCACCTCCGGACGTGAAGCCAGAGCCTGTTCAATTCCCTGTTCCAGATCTGGAACAAATTCTTCAGTCACTGGAGCGGCAATGATCTCCAGCTTGACGGTGCTCGCCGGGTCCATTCCCAGCTTCTGTCGCAGCAGTTGCTCCGCCGATGTCTGATCGCGGATGGCCGCTGCAAATTGTGCTCGTGTCGCTTCCAGGTTGTCACGAGCCTGCGATTCATCTGCCACCGAATTCAGTCCGAGTTCCTGCTGCTGGCGTTCCTTTTCCCATGCCTGTTCTGCGTATTCCACAATCTTCGTGAGGTTCTCGACGCTGGACCGCGCCAGATACAAACGCCACCAGGCGACTTCGACTTCGTGCAGGATCTGATTTACTTCCGCTTTGAATTCCAGATTGGACTGATCATAACGAATCCTCGCAATTCGAATCCCCGCCTCGTTGATCCGGCTGCGAGCCCCCTGAAAGAGCGGTTGCTCAACGGTCAGTCCCAGGCCTGATCGCCAGGCAGGGTTGACGATCAGAAACTGCCCGGCGGGATTGTTGAAGTTGTAACCGGTATTGTATCCGATGGCTGCTCGCGTGCCGTTTTTCCAGCGTTGCTGAAGCTGCAACTGATCGGTCGAAGTTCCGGGTGCGCCGAATGTCGTCGATTGAACACTGCTGAGGTTTGTTCCAAGCGCTTGAATGGTCGATGCCGCCTGTTGATCGCTTTGACCAAACTGGGCACCGCTTCGAACGGCAGCGTCGAATTGTGCGAGTTCGACATCAACTCCAGTCAGGACTTCCTGCGGCACAGAACTCAGAACCTGAATCCCCTTGCTGTTCTGCAGTGCGTGCTCCAATGCCGACTCCAGCGTCAGTTGGATGGACGCCCCTTCGGCAGCGACTGACGGATCGACTTCTTGTTGTTTGGTCGCTGGCTTCTTTTTTTCCGAAGCGTCTGGAGCAATTGCTGCTTCAGGAGTTGCGGCTTCGTGCGAACTCGCGAGTTCGCTGCCTGTCTCGGATCTGTCGCCAGTCATCGACATGTTTGTCAGATGGCACCCGGACGTTGCGATCAACAACAGAATCACGCACAGACTCAGCGTCACCCTTCCCGATCGGCTGTCACCCCGTTCGATCGTGTTGTCTCGATGTTTGCGTCCTTGAATCATTGAAGGGTGAAACAATACGTTCGGGGCGGGGCGGGAATTCTGATAATTGCGGGCGTCAAGTTTCCCGCCATTGGCCGTTCTAAGCAAGACGACGTGCGATCGGGAATCACGTTCTGCGCAATCCGAAAGCATGAAGGAGCCTGACTTCTGCGGTTTCTGCCGGTCTGCGTCGGCTTCGCCAAAAACCGCGTTCACGCATCGCCCACAAGGGCTGATCATTCTTGCGGGGATTTTGCCGGGCACTTAGTGTTCCTTCACCTCTTGTACCACAACGGGAGTTTTCCACTTCATCACGCTGCGAATATGCCTCCAAATACGCTGCCTCCACGACTCAAAAGTCCTCCGGATGCGCACTGCGGTCACATTGCGACCTTGCGTGCGTTCATTCGCGTTCGCTCGGCGCGCGCGTTCCTGCGGAGTTGCAAGATCCTCACTTGCTCCGTGCCAGTGCTCGTGATCATGATCGCGGCGTCTGGCGGAACAACGGCGCAGGACGACGGGCAATACGATCCGGACGCCATGTTTTCCGAGCTGCTTGATTCAGATCCCAAAGTCAAAACAAATCGGCGGGCCACATGGAATCCAGATCCTCAGGTTCGCCTGCAGGAGATCGCCGCGATGCCGTCAACACGACCGTCGAGCAGCAGGATGGAACGAGTCGCTGAACTAGCCGACTCCGATCCCAGTCCACTCGTCAGAGAGACGGCTCGACTGCGACTGATTGAATGGCAGTATGAGCATAATTCTGCTGGTCCCGTAACATCCGGCACGACCGATGGAATCCGACCGGCGAGCTTCAACGCGCTGCTCGACGAACCGCTCGACGAGCCTGACTTCGATATTCCTCTTGCCGAAGATGACCAATTCAAAACCAGAGACCTCTTTGCAGAACCTGAGTCGTCGCTGGAGTGGATGCACGATCAGCAAATGCTGCCGAAAAAAAAGAAAGAGCGGGCGTACAGACTGATCAAAGCGGAATCTCAGGCGGATTCACAGGATGAACGACCGGATGTCCTGCGAAGTCCGTTTCCTCCAGTCGTCGATGACGACGAATTCACGCCGCCTGTCCCGGACAAGTCCAGAATCACGCAGACTCTCTTTGACGCACCGCTGGGATTCACAGGTCCCTCAAGCATACTCCCCAGCGAGACACAGCAGAGCGAACACTTTGTACCGATCGAAGACCGCTGGCGGATCGGATTCCCGGAATGGGATCGATACGGGAAAGGTAACCCCGATGTCGATGATCAGCCGTATGAGACCGGACACTGGTGGGATCCGTACAACCAGAATGTGCTCAAGGGTGACTATCCCGTCATCGGGCAGCATACGTTCCTGAATATCACTGCCACGAACGAGATGCTGCATGAGTTCCGCGAAGTTCCCACGGGCACGACGCCATTCGAAAGCACCGTCGATCCGAATCAGCAGGAGTTCTTTGGAGATCCACAACAGTACTTTTTGAACAACAATCTCAAACTGCAGTTCAACCTGTCACATGGCGACACTGCATTCAAGCCATTTGACTGGCAGATTCGGATGACGCCGGTCTTTAACCTGAACTATCTCAGCGTCAAAGAACTGGGAGTCGTCAATCCGGATGTTCGAACCGGCACGACACGATTTCGAGATGAAGTCGCTTTCGAGGAATGGTTCGCCGAGGCAAAACTTGCGGACCTCAGCCCGAATTACGATTTCATGTCGGTTCGAGCCGGCTCGCAGCCCTTCGTCAGCGACTTTCGAGGCTTCATCTTCTCCGACACGAACCGCGCCGTGCGACTCTTCGGCACTCGCCTTTCCAATCGCGACCAATTCAATCTGATCCTGTTTGACCAGACAGAAAAGGACACTAACAGCGGCCTGAACACATTTCATGACCGACAACAACACACGTTGATTGCAAATTACTACCGACAGGATTTCATCTTCCCCGGGTTCACGACCCAGTTCAGTTTTCATTACAACAACGATGGCCCGAGTGCTGAGTTTGACCGCAACGGCTTTTTGGTTCGTCCGGACCCGGCAGGCGTCTTTCGGCCGCATCGAGTTGAAGCCTACTATCTGGGAATTGCCGGGGACGGACATATCGGTCGCGTTAACGTCAATCATGCGTTCTATCACGTCGAAGGCCGGGACAGCATGAATCCGATTCAGGGGCAGAAGTCTCAAATCCGGGCGAACATGGCGGCCATCGAACTGTCCCTCGATCGCGATTGGGTTCGTTTCAAAACGTCGTATTTCTGGGCGTCCGGCGACGGGAACCCGAATGATTGCAAGGCCCGCGGCTTTGATTCAATTTTCGACAATCCCAATTTTGCAGGAGGTCAGTTCAGCTACTGGCAGCGACAGTCCATCAAGTTGTTCGGAGTCAATCTTGTGCAGCGGGAAAGCCTGGTACCCGATCTGCGATCCAGCAAGACCCAGGGACAAAGCAACTTCGTGAATCCCGGTTTGCATCTGGCCAACGCCGGGATGGACTTTGAGATCACTCCGAAAGTGAAGGCGATTACGAATGCGAATCTTCTGTGGTTCGACAAGACGGAGACACTTGAGCGGTTTGTGTTCCAGGACAACATTCGTCACCACATCGGCACCGACCTCAGTCTGGGACTCGAATACCGTCCGCTCCTGAGCGACAACGTGATTCTGGTCGGAGGTGTCTCGACATTAATTCCGGGTAAAGGGTTCGACGATCTCTTCGGCGTCACAGACCCCTTTTCCGCCGCCAACTCCCAGCCAGGCAAAGCCGACACGCTCCGCGCCATGTTCGTGAATCTTGTGCTGACGTATTAGTCGCCCCGGTTCACGCGGGCGTCGCCCGCAACCCAATGTGCATCGACTCTTCGAGGGGGGAATTCTTCCCCACAGCGGAGCGACTGACCTACGTAGGCGAGTCGCTCCGCCGACTCGCATTTTTGGGACGCTCGTGCAAATACAACGCCGCGTTGCTGTTTTCAAAACCCACACACTTCAGTTTGATTACGATCGTTCACAGGAATCTCAGTCGGCGGAGCGACTGAGCTACGTAGGCGAGTCGCTCCGTCGGCTCGCACGAGACACGGCAGCAAAGCCATTGATGCGGCAGAAGAGATTCGGTTGCGGGCGAAGCCCGCCCCACGGGCAAACGTAATCTTTTACCCCTGAGCCGCAGGCGACGGCGGGTCCAAAAACCGTCGCCTCCGGCTTTTCATGTTCCGCATTTCAGGCATGGAGGCCCGAAATATCCCATGCCGGTGGCTCACCCCGGCGCAAGCCCAAGGAAACAGCCAGACGATCAAGGGAGGTTGCGGACCAGCGACGTTGATCCGCGATGCTACCTGGACAACTTGAAGTATCCGACTGTGCCGGGTATCTGTCCGGCAAGTCCGTCTCCTGGTGGTGGTGTGCTCGAGCCTTTCACACCAAGAATTCCACCGGCGACTTCCGTGACTGAGCCCGCGTCGTCCAGGGTCGCCCAACCAAGCAGGCTATAGACGACGCCTTTCAAAGGCCCAGCCTCTCCAAATCCCTGGGCTCGAAAGATCGTCTGGACATTGCTGTTTTCCAGAGAGTAGTAGACGACAAGCTCGGCGACGCCGGGGACAAAGATCAGTCGCCCCCTTGATGTTGATCCAGCATCTATCTTGAACGTACCTTTGGCCCACTTGATGGCGTCAACGGGAATTGGGCTTGGTGGTGCCGGGACAGTTCGCGCATCGAACTGGTCCGACGTTGGCGTCAAGAGATAGCTGTTGTGGTTCCAGTCACCAGTCATCTGTGGCATAGGTGCGTTCCCTTCGGAAGCCGAGGTTCAATTCTTGATGTGAAACTGTGCCAACTTTGCGAGCCAATGCGCACGAAAGAGCCAGTCCTGTCCAACGACACTCAGCGTCCTGCAAACCGGATCAGTTTGCAAGCCGCAGCTTGATTGTTTTTGGAAAAGGCGAATGCTCCGAGGTTCATACTGGGAGAGCAGTCGGCGGTGGTCTCCGGTCGATCGTGACACTTTGAGTCGTCGCTCTGTGAAAGCGGCATCCGGGTGCTACACTGTGTCGCTTGTCCCTTTGCGAGACATCTGGGGTGCCAGAACCATGGCAATCCGCATCAATCCGCAGGTGGATTTTTGCGTTCAGGCTGATGAAAGTCCAAATGCTCAGGGAACGTGAAATGACAGCCATCGAAGCTCGAATGAAGCTGAACGGCCTGACTTCGACGACAGTGGAGGCATCGTCGGCTCGCTTCTTCAAGACCGGGCCGGGGCAGTATGGCGAGGGAGATCTTTTCATCGGTGTTCGCGTGCCGGTGCTGCGAAAAATGGCCCGTGAGTTCCGGGATCTGCCGCTGCAGGAAATCGAAGTGCTTTTGTGTTCGGCCATTCATGAAGAACGGCTGCTGGCGCTTCTGATCCTGACGCAGGATTTAGTCCGTTGCAACGCCGAGCATCGGAAACGAGTCTACGACTTCTACATGAGTCACATCAAGCATGTCAACAACTGGGATCTGGT
>JAYTAK010000362.1:0-4312 GCA_043737515.1 Candidatus Kuenenia sp.
GGCGATGCGAAGGCGAAGGTGGAAGGGGCGGCCCCCTTCTGTCGAGCCTGAGTGGAGCTCAGTTCGACCGATATCACCCACAGATTCTGCGGAAGACCCCATAATCTTCGGTGACGAGCGGTTCATCCGGGAAACTTGCGAGATGGCTCTGCAGTTTCGCAAACGAGGCTTCGTCGCGTAGCCCGGACAATAATTCCTGCCTCACGGGTCCGATCATAACCACCTGATTCTCGCAAATCAGATCCTTCAACTTTGACACGATCGCTCGTTCATTCTGAGCAGACTGCGATGCCTGACGGCGAAGTGCCATGGACCAGACACTTGTATCGACAAGAACTTTCACGGTTCGCCTCGGTGACGTGCTTCTTTATAGTCGTACGTTGAATCAAACTCGACGGTGCCGAACATCTCAATAATCTGCTGCTGTCGATGACGTTCGACGTACTCCCGCAAGGCAGCTTCAATCGCTGCTTCTCGCGATGGATGGTTTCCGACCTGACAGGCGGTATCCACCAGCGTTTCTTCAATTGGAAAACTCGCTCGCATGAATGCTCCGGAATTCTCGTGCCTGACAGAAAAGGGATCGGCATCTCCCCACCGTGGTCATGCGCATTGTGATCTGTTGCAGCAGCAATGTCGATGCCGACCTATCCGAATGTCGGACCACGATATACTCGGCGCGGCCAGAACTGAAGGACGTGTTGTTGAGTGAGCCGCAAGGCGCTGGCGGTCTGTTGATTTAGGCTGGATTTCTACGTGGGGTAAGCTTCCAGCTTGCCATCGCGGAATGAAAGCTCAATGCTTTTTGGAAAACTTGACAAACTGGAAGCTTATCCCACGAAAACTTGACAAGCTGGAAGCTTATCCCACGTTAAATCAACAGACCGCTAGCGCCTTGCCGCTCACCAAACCTCGAATCTACACGATACACAATGGCAACGCTGTGTCCCTGGTTGGTTCGCGAGGAATGACGGACTGCTTGATCCAGTGCAGAAGTTCCGGCAGCCCCTGGCCGGTGCGGGCGGACACATGGATCACCGGCAGACCAGTCAGCGCGGGAGAATTTCTGAACGGTGCTTGCGTGAACTCATGTTCCGCCATCAGGTCACACTTGTTTCGCACAAGCACGGTGTGTTTCGGAAATTTTGTAAGCGAAAGCCGATCGCTCCAGGCCGCTGCGTCTGACCCGTCATCGAACACGAGGCACAGCACATCGCACTGTGACGCGGCGAGATGCGACTGCTCGATCCCGAGTTCTTCGATCTGGTCATCACTGCCTTCCCGCAAACCCGCTGTATCGACAAACCGAAACGGCCAGCCTTCGAGGATTCCGTCGATTTCCACAACATCGCGCGTCGTGCCAGGTTGATCACAGACAATCGATCGCTCCATGCCAGCGATCACATTCATCAACGACGACTTTCCGACATTCGGAGCCCCCGCGAACACCACGCGCCAGGGTTCCGTCAAATGATCGGCAACGTCCTGCCAGTCAGCCAGTCTTTGCCGGACGGCTGTCACCTCCTCTGCATCCTTGTCTGGTGCATTCAGAATCATCATCAAATCGCCGCACAACGAATTGGTTGCCTGCGCCAGAATTAATCCGGCTGTCCGGCGACTGCGTGCATTCACAAGTCGATTTCGAATCGCTTGCTGCACCATCGACCGGACGCAGTCCAATCGTCTCGTCTCCGCGCCCGCAGCATGATCGCCCACGTCAGGTGATACGGGTGCGGT
Organism: Candidatus Kuenenia sp.; assembly: GCA_043737515.1. Lineage (GTDB taxonomy): Bacteria > Planctomycetota > Planctomycetia > Planctomycetales > Planctomycetaceae > SXXK01. The sequence goes on from JAYTAK010000362.1 coordinate 1,738, forward strand.
GCCCGGATTGCCGTCAAGCACGCCGTCACTCAAGAGGTCACTGCAAATTCGATTAACGGCGACCATGCCACCGTGGCATTGAATCTCCCATGTCAGGACCGAAGTCCGCACGACGACCAGATCTTCGTCATTCCAGCGTCCGTAACAGATGCGTCCGATTGACATGGCGGGAGGCAGCCCTTGCGCGGACGCAGTTTGCCGAGGCAGATTAACGTGAGGTTGAACCGGAGGGCTGACGCCGCTTTGCTCGCCGGGGCGACCGAATGACAATCGTCGCAGCACATGCCGGGCTGTCTCCTCGAACGTGCATGTCACTTCGATGACCGCGACCGCGCCTGGGCCTGGAGCTGTCAGGATGCGAAACCAACTGTTGCCCGATGGATGCAGATCATCTGTCACTCACGTCTCCGGAAATAATCGCGGCGTTTCGGCAGAAGCTGCCACTCGTGTGACGTCGAAAGCGAATGCTCGTGGACCCCGCGACTGCGGATTTCAGCACAACCGGCATTGTTGCACAAAGCGTATCTGAATTTCCCGATCCGCGTACAGTGCGTCTCAAGAAAAGTCTACGAAACCGTCCACTGGCGATTTCTGCTCCAGCCTGCTGCATTCCACTGCCGATCTTCCGAGTACGATCGACTCTGCGCGATCTCGTTCTGCGTGCGCTTGTGTCCGAGCCGTAGTCCTGTCTGTAGTTCCCCGTCAAATTTTGACCAGGAATGGTCATGAGCCGACCGTCGGAAAATGCAACCCCGAGGTCACTGCCAACCAGATTTCTGGGATGGATGGTGGCAACGGTTTCAGCACGTCCTCGGCTGATGCTGTGGTTTTCACTGCTGTTGGCCAGTGCATCCGTCGGCGTCACGGTGCTGCAGCTCCAGATTCGCACGAGTCGTTCGGATCTCATGGACCCATCAAGTCGCTTTGCCGCGACATGGAAGCAGTACTCAAACACCTTCACTGCTGACAAGGATCTGATGGTTGTCGTTGAGACAACGTCGCCGAATGCCACAGTCATCAAAACTGTGATTGACGATCTGGGCGATCGCCTGAAGCGAGAGCCCGAACTATTCGCGAACGTGCAGTCCAGCGTCAACCTTGCTGCCATGCGGCGAAAAGCGCTGCAGTTCCTGTCGGCCTCGGACCTGCAAAAGACGGCTTCGCGTGTCCGCAGTTACGACAGAGTCGTTCGCGACCAGAACTGGAGCTACGTCCGCGCAGAGAGTCTGGCGTCCAGACTTCGCAAGTCTTTGGTAGAAAGACAAAAGGACGGCGTTGTTCCCGATTCCGAATACCGCTCAGTGGAACGATTTGCGAACAGCCTCTCCACTTTTATGCGGCATTCGCTCGAAACTCGCAAGCCGGAAACTCACTCGTTTTCGTCACCTCTGCCGGACCTCATGGATATCGCAGCGGATCAAAAACTGACTGATGACGAAACGGCCTACGTCCTGAACAGCGACAACACCGTCGGCGTGCTGCAACTGGCAGCGCTGCCCCAAAAAGATGATGCGAATGCCAACAGCAAGGTGATCCGCCGCCTGAGAGAGCACATCGCCGCTGTGCAGACTGCCCGTGAAACCGATTATCCCGGCCTGAAGATTTCACTCACCGGAATACCGGCACTTGAACATGACGAAATGCACAGCACGTCGGTCGATATGCGAAACGCGGGCATCGTCGCGTTCTTCGTCGTTGGCGGAATGCTGCTGCTGGCTTTTCGCGGCGTCCGACATCCCATGCTGGCACTGCTCACTTTGATCGTCTCTCTGGCGTGGACCTTTGGAGCCGCGACACTGGTCATCGGTCATCTGAATATCATCAGCGTCTGCTTTTCGATTTTTCTGATCGGACTGGGCATCGATTATTCGGTCTCATTCATCAACGGCTATCTGGCGCTGCGACAGGAACTTTACGAGCTGCCGGAAGCTCTGCGTGAAACGGCCGAAACGACCGGCAAGGGAATTCTGACGTCAGCCATAATCACAGCACTGGCCTTCTCAACGGCGCTGGTGACCGGGTTCCCTGGACTTGCGGAACTTGGACTGATCTCAGCCATGGGCGTTCTGCTGTGTGCTTTGGCAACGTTCATCTTCCTGCCGGCGCTGATCGCGCTGTCTGATGCGACTGTCGATGTCGAAAGTCTGCCAACCCCGTTTTCCGTACCAATGCTCCGTAAGATTGTGGTCGCATGGCCGGTCGTTTCCGTTTCCGTCGCCGCAGTGATCCTTGGATTCTTTGGCTATCAGGCGTTTCGTTATTCTGACGGTGCCGTCACCTGCCGCATCAATTATGACTCGAACCTGCTCGCGCTCCAGGATCAGCAACTGGATGCCGTCAAGTCCGAACGCAGGCTGGCCGACACCGGTTCCGAAACCGTCTTGTATGCTGTCTCAGTCGCGCATACCTGGGAAGAAGCCATCTCTTTGCGACGCCGGTTTCTCAATCTGTCTTCGGTGGCGCGAGTCAGCGACGGGGCCAGCAAACTCCCGGAAACGCCTGACGATCAGTCGATGCAGTTAATCCGGCAGTTGCAGCAGAGTGCTGCCAACATTCCGAAGAGCGTGCCTTCGAT
>JAYTAK010000363.1:0-9936 GCA_043737515.1 Candidatus Kuenenia sp.
GACCAACGGACTCCGCTGGATTCATACGCACCACAACTGGTACTACCCGGAATTCGGTCGAGGCGAACTGGAACCATGGCAGACAGAATTCAACGCACAGTTCGTGTTTGCACTCCGTCATGCCGATGTCTGTCTTTCCGTTTCTAAATGGCAGCGTGATTTCCTGAGGAAGTCGTTTGATCTCGAGACCCATTATTTGCCCAACGGCGTGAATGTTGAAGTCTGCGATGCGGCAGATGCCGGACGAGCTCGCCGCCGAACAGGACTTGATCAGTTCGTGCTGTATGCCGGCCGCAACGATCCGGTAAAGAACCCGGCAGACTTTGTGAGGCTTGCAATCAGTCTTCCAGAACAGCAATTCCTGATGCTCGGGCACGGACTATCCAACGCCACGCTGCACGACGAATGGGACGTGTCGGTGCCCCACAATCTGAAAGTCATGGGTGAGGCGAGTCACCAGGAAACTCAGGATGCCATCGCCGCCTGTTCGGCATTGGTCGTCACGAGCAAACGAGAAGGACTGCCGACACTGGTTCTCGAAGCCATGACACTTGGAAAACCAGTCGTTGTTCCCGACGAAGATGGCTGCATGGAGGCTATTGGGCACGGCGAATTTGGATTCATCTATCGACAGGGAGACATCGAACATTTGTCAGCCATGACGTCGGAAGCACTTTCTGATCGGCAGCGATGCAGTAAGTCGCGAAATCGCATTCTGGAAGAATACGACTGGCGGGTTGTGATGGGAAAACTGGACCGAATTTACGCCGGCGCAAGTGCACCGTAGTCCTGGAAGTTGCGCATGAGTGTTGTGGATGACCGACTCACCAGGACCGGCTACGTCCTCCAGTTATCAGACTGGATGGGTCGTCTCGGCAATCATTTGATTCAACTGTCCTGCGCGATCAACGTAGCACAGACATCGAAGTCGTTACTGATCGTTCCGGAACATGGAATCCTGCGAAAGCGGGCATATGACTTCCGTCTCAAAGGGGGCGATCACTGCAACGAAGAAATCAGCGGGCCGTTCTTTCTGCAGTCTGACTGCTACCAGTTTCCGATCCAGTATGATCAGGATCGACGGCGCGTTTTTCTGGACCACATTCGTGAACAGATGATGTACCGATCACTGCGTGGCCGACTTCGCGACAAACTTCTTCCTGAACCTGACACGCAGCTTGACGATGAAACGCTGGTGATCAACATGAGAAGCGGCACTGACATTTTTCGAAGCAGTCCGCCACCGCAAAACGACTACATGCAGCCTCCGCTTTCGTTCTACAAATACATCATCAAAAAGCACGGATACCGCAAGTGCCTGATTGTGAGCGAGCCGGAACGAGCCAACCCTGTGATTGCGGCCCTCTTGTCATGGGGCGGAGATCGAGACATCAGGATCAAGACGCATAAGAGCGTCCAAAACGATGTGGCCACTGTCCTGAATGCGAGGCATCTGATTGCCGCGCACTCGACGTTTACGTGGTGTCTGGCTCTGATGTCGAAGCATATTCGAGTGTATCACCAGCCGCATACATGTCGAATTCGCGGGACGATGGATTTCGATGTCCATACTTATGAGTTTTCGAACTATATCAAGCCTGGTGAATGGACAGCGTCGGACGCTCAGCTTGATCTGATGGTGAATCATTCAGTTGACGATGTTCGCCTTCAGGAACCACCGCCAAAAGGCGAGCCAGTGTTGTCTGCGTGTTGGTAGTGGAGCTGAAGCGTACGCAGGATAAATCACAAGAGGCAGTTCGTTTTATTACGAAGATCTGATGATCTGAATATGAGGCAAACCAGATTGACTCGCAATTTGATTAGGCGATGTACCCAGAAACTGGGGTTCAAATCGGAAAGTCCCCCGGCCACGGAATTCGATGAATTCCTTGCTCTGACGAAGAAGCATCCGTCAGACAAATGGGCCACGCACAACTACACAGCAAAGTACTTTCAGCACTTCCAGCCGCTGCGATTCAGGAAGAATCTTGGCTTTTTGGAAATTGGCGTCGGGGGGTATGAAAGCGATGAGAAAGGCTACGCCAATTCGTCGCTTGGCGGTGAGTCGCTGAGGTTCTGGAAGGATTTCTTTCCCGGCACAACAATCTTTGGGGTCGATATCCAGGACAAATCCAGACTGCAGGAAGATCGGATCGTGATCCTGCAGGGAAGCCAGACAGACGCGGAGTTTCTCGCTGATGTGGTCAAACGCATCGGCTCACTGGACATCGTGATTGACGATGGAAGTCACATCAACAGCCATGTGATTCAGACGTTCAGGTTCTTGTTTCCGCTGTTGAATGACGGCGGGATTTATGTGATTGAAGACACGCAAACGTCGTATTGGCCGTCAGATGGATATGGTGGCGACAGCAGGAATCTGAGTGATGTCAGGACAATGATGGGTTTCTTCAAGAGCCTTGTGGATGGTCTGAATCATGCCGAGTTTGATCTGGACAATTACAGTCCCACATACTTCGATCAGCACATCGTCTCCATTCACTTTTACCACAATCTGATCTTCATCTACAAAGGGCACAATGACTGCCCCAGCAATCGCAAACGAAACTGAGCGGTCGCCCGTCTGTCTGCTGCAGATCACACCATAATCGCATCGAACCGGTCGCGCGGCTCAGCGGTCTCCGAACAACATCACTATGTGCAGCTTCCTGTTCGCCAGAACAACTTCACCAATCTCTGATTTGACGCTGGCGTCAGCCAACCAATACGCTCGACATCGAGGTCCGGACGGGACCAATGTGCGTCGATTGACTGATTCACACGGATTTCAGATTACGCTGCTCCACAACCTGCTGGATATCTCCGGGAATACATGCTCACAGCCGATTTCCGCTGAAGGTCGGGATGACGTCTTGGCGTTGTTTAACGGAGAGATCTACAACTTTCGTGACTTCGGAAGTTTCGGAAGCGATACAGAATGCATTATCCCCGCCTTCGTCAAGCATGGCAACCAGACACCGGCGATGCTGGATGGGGAATTCTCGATCGTTGTTTACGATGGTGGGATAAACAGCCTGACCATCTTAACCGATCCGTTCCTGACGAAGCCTCTCTATCTGGGCCGATGGGACAACGACACAGACTTTGCCGCAGCCACCTGTGCGTCCAGTCTGAAGGGCATCGGCTGCACACGCATTGAATTGGCGACGCCAAATACCGCCTGTCAAATTCAGTTTACCGGCAAAGATCTGATCATCGAGACACGCAGCAATGTGGTCGAGTTCTCGCTTGATCAGCACAAGGAAGATTACAACGACTGGGACACAGCCTTTCTGGCAGCAGTCGGAAAACGGGCATTGCATGGCGCTCATCGTCCGATGGTGTTTCTGTCATCGGGATACGATTCCGGAGCCATTTGTCTGGCACTGAATCTGCAGAAGATTGAATACGACACGCTCTCGATTCTGGCCGGGGAAGAGCAGGGCGTCCTGGACCAGCGAATCAGGATCAACAAGGCCGGAGCCTGCGGAAAGGCGATTCGCATCCGCGGTCTGTCCGAAGCAGATGTGCGGCAAATGAGCGCTGATATCAGAACCAATGTCGAACCATTCGTCTACGTTCATGAGGATCAGCCGGGTGTTGTCAGCGACCTGCAGTCTGACGGAGGGGCGCTGGGAGCAAACTACCTGGCGCGACTTGCCAGAAAACAGAATCGGCTCGTCAACCTTTCTGGTTCCGGGGCTGACGAGATCATGTCCGACTACGGCTTTGCGGGTGAGAAGTTTTATCACCACTCCGAATTCGGAGGACGATTTCCGGAGAAACTCGAATCGATCTTCCCCTGGAAGAAATTCTACGGCGACACCCAGCGCAGCTATCTGTTCAAAGACGAGTACGTTCTCGGCCGACATGGTATCGAAGGTCGCTATCCGTTTCTGGACAAGCAGGTGGTGCAGGAGTTTCTCTGGCTGGCACCGCCGCTCAAGAACGAAGCCTACAAAGGGGCAATCGAGCATTTTCTGGCAGGTCACGACTATCCGTTTGAACCTCTGAAGAAGAGAGGCTTTTCACCCAGGGCCGAGGAATCAGCACTGCGTCGCTTCTTTTCCCGACTGTTGAATTAGCTCGGCATCCAGTCATGAATCCGCTGCGAATTGACATTTGTGCTTACGACAGCCCGCATGGCGTCGGCGGACCGTATGTCTGGGTTCAGCGGATGTGTCGAAAACTCGTTGCGCGAGGTATGGATGTTCGTGTTCGATTGTTTCATTGGGGACCACTCGAAGAAGGCATCGTCTTTCAGGGACTTCGGCAAAACGGAATTCCCCTGACATCTCATGCGTTTGCCGACAGCGAGTCCAATGTCCGATGGCTGCTGAAAAGCGTTGATGAACAACCGCCTGCCGTGCTGATTGCCGACAACGTCATCCCGGCATTGCTCGCTGGTCGTTATCTTCGACAAAGAGGCATTCCAACAGTCGGTATCCTGCGGTCAGATGATGCCTTCTATCACGCTGTCATAGAGAGATTCGTCTGCGGAAAGCCGGAGGATCGACTGTCTGCCGTGGTATGTGTTTCGCAGTTTCTGACTGAGATCGTCGGGCTGAAGAGTGTCGATTCGCTTGACGTTGTCCATATCCCGTCAGGAACGCCGATACCAGATCGCACCGCAGCAGCCCCGACAGATACCTTGAAAGTTGTTTATGTCGGGCGACTGGTTCAGGAACAGAAACGCATCATCGAAACGACGCATGCACTCAATCGAGTTGTCTCTGAACTGCCCAACACATCCGCAACATTGATTGGCGACGGCCCGGATCATGACGATGTCAGGACACTCGTAGCGTCAACGTGTTTACCGATTGAGTTAGCTGGTCGACTGGACAGCGACAGTTTAAGAGAACGACTCCTGCAGTCACATGTGATTGTGCTCCTGTCGGATTATGAGGGCACTCCGACGGCCGTTATGGAAGCCATGGCTTGCGGAGTTGTGCCCGTATGTATGAGAATCCGAAGCGGGATTCCGGAACTTGTGACCCATGACGAAACCGGTCTGCTGGTCGATAATCGGGGAGATGATTTCGTGAACGCCATTCGGCGGCTTCAGACCGAAACAGGTCTTTGGCTGCGGCTTTCTGCGAATGCCAGAAAGCGAGTTGAGGACGGATTCAGCTTTGAGCGGAGTGCGGGAAAATGGGAGTGTCTGCTGCGAGATCTTTCCGCGCGCACGCACAGCACCGGCAGGGTCACGATCCCGTCACGACTGCAACTGGCTGCACCGCACCCGGCGTTTTCTCAGGAAGATAAACGGGCTGCCGGAGTCGTTGAAGAGTCGTTAGGCCGTCTGCGGAAGGTCATTTCCCGAGCGCGAATGCTGGGTGGGCGTCTGAAGCGCAGCCTGCTCAATCGGACGCGATAATCGGCGTCATGATCTGGCTTGAATCAAGCCGCCCACAGCGTGACGCAACGGGTTGATCAGGTCAAGTTGCAAGACACAGGCTTAAGTTCTCGATGGGTACAATCTGCATCGTCAACGGACACAGGAAGCTGCTCAGCGAGACATTCATTGCTGCTCAGGTGGAACGGCTGCATGGAGACAAGGTTGTCCTGTACAACTATTTCCCCGAGTACACGTACAACGGCCGAACGATCCGGTATTTTTACAGTCGTCATCCGTGGTTGCTGAAGCTGAAGCGGCTGCTGCCTCAGTTCCTTTATGACCGCTGGATCACTCGGCACGAGCAGTCCGAAGCGCGAACGCATGATTTCATGGCGGGCTTTGTTCGTGAACACAATGTGGATGTCTTTCTGGCCGAATACGGTTTCAACGGGGCAGACATGACTCCCGTTGCGAAGTATCTCAACGTGCCGCTGGTTGTCCACTTCCATGGGCATGATGCGCACAATGAGACAGCCCTGGCTCCCTACAAAGATCGTTACCGGGAGATGTTCGACTATGCATGCAGCCTGATCAGCGTTTCACATCGCATGACCGCGAATCTCATCGCACTTGGGGCTGACGAATCGAAGATCGTGTACAACCCATACGGGGCACGAGAGTATTTCTATCAAGTGCAGCCAGACTATCGGAAAACGCTGCTCGCCGTGGGGCGATTTGCGGACATCAAAGCTCCCTATCTGACACTGATGGCCTTTCACAAAGTGGCCACTCAGATCCCGGACGCATCGCTCATCATGGTTGGAGATGGACCATTGCTGGAAACATGCAGGAGCCTTGTCGCCGCATGGGATCACGATTCACAAGTCACGTTCACCGGCGCGCTAGGTCATGAAGAGGTTCTTCCGTTAATGGCTCAGGCCTGTGCATTTGTGCAACATTCCGTCACGACCTCCGACGGTGATATGGAAGGCATGCCAAATTCCATCCTGGAAGCCGGCGCGGCCGGGCTGCCCGTCATTTCGACTCGACACGCAGGGATCGTGAATTCTGTGATTGAGGGCGAGACGGGCTTCCTTGTGGAAGAACGCGATATCGAAGGAATGGCGGACAGGATGTGCATGCTGCTTCGGGATCCGCAAATGTGCCGAACGATGGGAACAGCGGCAAGGCAACACATTCGTGAACACTACAACATCGATCGTCATATCCAGACTCTGCAGGATCTGATCGACAAGGCAAGGCTCGGGCACAGTCGGTGAAAAGACAACTGACCACTGAGAAGCGACAACGATGACTGCAATCCTCGGAATCTCCGCCTTCTACCACGACAGTGCGGCTGCACTGCTCGTGGATGGACATTTGGTTGCTGCGGCTCAGGAAGAGCGATTCACACGCAGGAAACACGACCCCGACTTTCCATCAAATGCCGTCAAATACTGCCTGAAGGAAGCGGGCATTTCGGCTGCCGATCTTGACTATGTGGTTTTCTATGAAAAACCGTTCGTCAAGTTCGAACGACTTCTGGAAACATACCTGGCGTTCGCTCCCTCCGGCTTCGGCAGTTTCGTGACGGCAATTCCCGTCTGGCTGAAAGAGAAGCTGATGATGAATCGCCGGATTCGCAAAGAAATGGCCGGGGCGACGAAGGCAAAGCTGATTTTCACCGAACACCATGAAAGCCATGCCGCAAGCGCGTTCTTTCCCAGCCCTTTCGAAGAGGCTGCGATCCTGACACTGGATGGTGTCGGTGAATGGTGTACCACGATTTGGGGGGTCGGCAAAGCCAACAGGATTGAGCTCTCACAACAGATCACGTTCCCGCATTCGCTCGGCCTGCTCTACTCGGCATTCACTTATCACTGTGGATTCAAAGTCAATAGTGGCGAATACAAACTAATGGGGCTGGCGCCGTACGGAAAACCGGTCTACGCAGATCGCATTCGCCAACATCTCATCGACATCAAGCACGATGGCAGCTTCTGGATGGACATGCAGTACTTCAACTACTGCCAGGGCCTGACGATGACCAGCGACAAGTTCAGCCGCTTGTTCGAAATGGAACCCCGGAAGCCTGAATCCACACTCGAACAAAAGCATATGGACATGGCTGCCAGTATCCAGGTTGTGACGGAGGAAATTGTACTCGCAGGTGCTGAACATATTCATCAACAGACGGGGATGAAGAACCTTGTGCTGGCCGGTGGCGTTGCCTTGAACTGCGTAGCGAACGGACGCCTGCTTCGCGAAGGTCCCTTCGAAAACGTGTGGATTCAACCGGCTGCCGGGGACGCAGGCGGTGCAGTCGGTGGAGCTTTGTTTGTCTGGCATCAGCTTCTGAAAAACCCTCGCATTGTTTCACGAGAGACGGATTCGCAATCCGGAAGCCTGTTGGGGCCGCAGTTTACGAGCGACGAAGTCGTTTCTTTCCTCAATCAGACCGGTGCAGTCTATACGCGGTTTGACGGAGACGGAGAACTGTCCAGTCGTGTGGCGGAACTCCTGGCGCAGGAAAAGGTCGTCGGCTGGTTTCAGGGCCGAATGGAATACGGACCCCGAGCCTTGGGTGCCAGAAGCATTATCGGTGATGCCCGTTCCCCGAAAATGCAGTCGGTGATGAACCTGAAAATCAAGTACCGCGAGAGCTTCCGCCCGTTTGCCCCAATTGTCATGAGAGAAAAAGCATCCGAATGGTTCGAAATTGATCCGCAGCACGACAGTCCGTACATGCTGGTCGTTGCCCCCGTGGCGAAAGACAAGCGGACTGACCTCACGCATGAACAGCAGGAGATTCTCATCGCAGCGCCGGATTTGAGAGACCGCGTGAATATTCCTCGAAGTGAAGTCCCCGCCATTACTCATGTGGACTATTCGGCACGTCTGCAAACGGTAGATAAAATCCGAAACCCAAGGCTGCATGATCTCCTCAGCCGATTTCTGGAGTCCACCGGTTGTCCGGTTCTGGTCAATACCAGCTTTAATGTTCGGGGTGAACCGATCGTGTGTACTCCGGAAGAAGCCTATCGTTGCTTCATGGCGACCGAGATGGATGTGCTGGTGCTGGAAGACTGCGTGCTGCTGAAACAGGATAACGAGACAGTTCAAACGGCCTCTGACCGCGAAGCGCATCTGGCGCAGTTTGCACTCGACTAGGAATGAGAAGCAAGACGCTGGTCGCTAGATGCCAGAAGCTAGAAGCGGAAAATGAAGATTTATCTGGATCTGTGCTGCTTTAACCGTCCTTTTGATGACCAGTCGCAATTGTTGGTAAGGCTTCAGACGGAAGCGAAGTTGGCAATTCAGGAAGCAGTTCGAAACGGTGTTCATCACCTCGTCTGGTCCGCCATTTTGGATTTGGAAAACGTTGAGAATCCTGACCCGGAGCGAACAGCGGCAATCGCGGAGTGGAGTACACTTGCAGGGTCGGACATCAACGCCTCATTACAGGTTGAGGAGCAAGCACAGAAATTGCAACTGTTTGGCCTTAAGGCGATTGACTCGCTGCATGTTGCCTGCGCGATTGTGGCAGGTGCCGAGTGCTTCTTGACCACGGATAAAGGTATCCTGCGAAAGTCGAAGTCAATTGCTACGATCAAAGTGATCGATCCAATTGATTTTGTTCGCGAAAGCTATGAGGCTTCCAATGAAGACTGATGTTGAACTGAGAAGCGATGCGATGAAGCTCCTTCGAAACTATCTAGGGCTTGTGGATGCTGAAAGGTTTCTCGCAATGGTCGGGCGAGGCTCCTTCGATTACACAAGATGGCGGCAAGATCAGTGGAATGATATGACTGTCACAGAAATTGCTGAAAAAGCTCGCAAAATGCGAGAGACTAGCGCTAGTCACTAGAAGCTAGTTGCCAATAACGGAGACAAACCGACATGGAACGACTTTCATTCTCAAATATCTCGTATCATCAGCTTACATCACTAGTCGCGATTCGTGAGGAAGTCGATGACAGCCAGTTTAACGGATGGTTAGTTAATGACCCGACAACGGATTTTGAGACAAACGAGTTCCTGTTGTCGCTGGCCAGCAGGCACCGTAAGAACATCGACGGATACTCCGAAGAAGAGGTCAAAGCAAAACTTATTATTCCCATGCTCAATCGAATCGATTTCACCGTCGGGCCTTACACTGATTGGTACGAACGTCCCCTGGCAGCTTCGATTGGTGGAGTCGAAATTGCTGGCATCGTTGATTACCTCGTGGCTCGAGGTGAGAAAGAGCCGACCACGCCGTACTTCTTCATTCAGGAATTCAAGCCGCAGTATCCGAATCGATCACCGGAAGTGCAGTTGATTTCTGAGATGCTGGTTGCGATGACGCTGTCCCGGGAACTGAATGAGCTGCGTGGCGCCTGTGTGCATGGCAGCGTATGGAAATTTGTCTTGCTTCGCCGTGTTGAAGACAGTTACGTCTACTTTGTCTCACCGATCTTTGACCTGTTCCGAATGCCCGATGCAAGGTCGATCTGGGTTGCCCTCACAAACATCCGTGAACAGCTTGTTTTAGAGAGTAGATAATCGCCAAAGGCTCTTTTGGTGAGCTTTGCACTCAAATTCTGATCGGTATT
>JAYTAK010000364.1:0-1821 GCA_043737515.1 Candidatus Kuenenia sp.
TCGACGTCTTCCTGCGTTCCGGCCAGAGCCATCTGGAATCGAGCCTCCAGAAGTTGCCCGACGGCCAGATGAAACTGCGGCTTGCGGACTTCTTCGTTCATGGTGAGCCGCAGCACTTTCGTCGCCATATCCACGATCCGCTCGTTGCGTTCACGGCGCGTCTTTCGCGCTTCGGCAAGATCTGGCGGCACGGGCGAAACGCGCAGTTGCTGAATCTCGCGCAGAGTTTGCGTCGCTTCGTCGTCAGGGAACTGAGACTTCGTGCTGTTTTCGGAACCTGATTTCGCTCCGTCCGGTGCTCCGGATTTCCCAGGATTGTCGATACTTGCAACAACCCCGGCATCGCCGGAACTGGTTTCGGTCGTCCCTGCATCTGCCGTCCTCACAGCCTTGTCGGCGTCAGGCGTGCCTGTTTCAGGGCCTGGTCCCGGAGATCCGTCGCCACATCCCGAGACGATCCCAATCACCAGCATGACGCTGGACAGCCGTGAAAATCTTGAAATCCGCATCAACGTCGATCCTTCGCTCGTTGGATTTTGAACTCACATCGCACCGGGTTTTGTAGAGAAAACCGCCGTTCAGGAAAATACGAATCTCCAAAGGGCACAATTTGCCCGAGTTCCGGAGGTCACTTTGTGGAAAAACTGCCTGAGATTCAGTAGTTCTACGCAATACAGCCCGAGTTTCGACTTCACACAGTATTCACAGAAGACCAGACATGGAAATCGACGCAAGCAGACTGCACGTCCTCGCAATTCACGCTCATCCGGACGATATTGAATTCCAGTGTGCGGGCACGCTGCGGCGACTTCGGAAACTGGGTTGCCGCATCTCCGTCGCGACAATGACGCCGGGTGACGGCGGCAGTGCGGAGTACAACGCCGAAGAAATCTCCGCGATCCGGCGCGAAGAGGCACGTCGTGCGGCTGTGATTCTGGAAGCTGAATGTTCCTGTCTTGAATTCCGTGACTTGTCCATTGTGTTTGACAATGACAGCCGTCGCCGGATGACCGAGTTCGTGCGCCGCACGGCTCCGAACATCATTCTGACGGCTCCGCCGATCGACTACATGCACGACCACGAGATCACCAGCGCGCTGGTGCGGGATGCCTGCTTCAATGCGTCCGTGCCGAATTATCGCACATGTCAGTGGGATCCCGCGCCGCCGACGCTGAAGATCCCGTGGCTGTACTATGTTGATCCAGTGGAGGGGACGGATCATTTCGGAAAACGCATCGCGCCGGATTTCGTGATCGATATTTCGGCGGACATGCCTGCCAAGCTGGAAGCCCTCGCCTGCCACGCCAGTCAGCGCGAGTGGCTTCGGCGACAGCACGGCATGGACGAATACATGGACGCCTGCGAACGCTGGAGTGGCCTGCGCGGGAATGAAATCGGGGCTCAATACGGCGAAGGATTTCGGCAGTACAAAGGCCATCCGCACCCGGTTACAAACATCCTCGGCGAATTGCTTGGAATTCAGTAGGATGGACATTCATGTCCGTCGCGTGGCCACGTTACGCGGTCGAAGTGCAGATTCTTGTGCAACGAGCGACTTCCACGGACGAAACGCTTCATGGCGGGGTCTCGGACAAGAATGTCCAAGCTACGGGAATCGCAGCTCTCGGCCGTGCCGCCCCCAATTCCGGAAAACTCCGATGGCACTTCAGCAATGGATTCGCAAGAATCCGGCGGCGCGATATGCTAACACTGGGATTTCGGGCAACCCCCTCGTTTCTGATCTTCGACCTTTGACCGCGAGATACGTTTCCATGTCAGACACTGCTTCTCACGCAGCCACCACCACCGAACACACGGCCG
>JAYTAK010000365.1:0-4304 GCA_043737515.1 Candidatus Kuenenia sp.
TCATGTGTATTTGATGCACGAAGGCAGTCGCCTGTGGTTTGCCGCCGGTGCCGAAAATGCCAACGAGATTCTGAGACAATCCGTCGATCGCTGCAGCGAAGGCGGGCTGGCGTACCGCACACCGCTGGTCACCGTCAAGATCGACATGGAACGCTGGCTGGCGTATCCGCAACACGATCCTTCCGGCATCGCTCCGTTGCCGCACTGGCTGGACGCAAATGCGTGGTGGTTTCCACCGAATCCGATTGGGGTCGGATTCATGTTTGGATCTGGCGGCGACAGCGACAAACCAAATCCCATCATGCAGCGTGCGTTTGATCTGGGCGGTGCGCAGCAGGCATCGTTGACCGTGCAGGCAGACGAAAGCGGAATCCTGGTGCAGGCCGCGATTGGAGAAGCGCTGGCAAACCATATGGTTGCCCGCATGATCGACGCGCAGGAAGGCATGATGAAGCGCATGCAGGAGCAACAGGAAAAGGTAATGGCAACACAGAAAAAGGCTCTGGAAGAAGCGGCATCAAAGATCCAGCCGTCCCCAGCTCCGCAGTAGTCCCACGCAACTCCTGATTTTGTGGTAGGCCGGACCAAGCGCAGCGCCGTTCCGGCAGGTGTCGGGCAATTGCCGGAACTGCGCTGCGCTTGGTCCGGCCTACGGAATCGCACACGATCCTGAACTCCAAAGTTGCTGAATATCGACGGTCCTCCGCCGAGAGTAGCAATTCGCCCTCGAATCTGCGACAACGTGCATTCCTGCAAACACACGTATTTATTGGGCGACGTCGAGGGTTCAAAATATGAATCGACGCCACGGAGTCGTATTGATCGCCGTGCTGGCGGTCTGTTGTACTGCCGCCGCATTTGCGCAGTTCGGGGGACAGCGCGGACGTTACCGGGACTTCCAGGGAGCCGATGGTCGCGTGCAGCGAAACGGCGTGCCGGACTGGAAGCTGGACGAAAAATTCAAGAACGACGTTTTCACGTTTGTCCGCATTCGATACCAGTCCATGGGCCGCTGGGGCTGGCAGACCGATTACCCGGATGCCGACCTGAACTTTTCGTATCGACTTCAGCAACTGACTTCGATCCATACCGATCCCGATGGCGTGATCATTGAATTGACTGATCCCCGACTCTTTGATTATCCATTTATTTATATCATTGAGCCCGGCGGTATTTACCTTGAAGACGACGAACGCAAAGCCCTGAGAACGTATCTGCTCAACGGCGGTTTTCTGATGGTGGATGACTTCTGGGGCGACGATGAATGGGAAGGTTTCGAACGGGAACTGACGCAGGTTTTTCCTGATCGCAAATGGGAAGACATTCCGCTGGAACACCCCGTATTTCACTGCGTCTATGATCTGAAGGAACGACCGCAGATCCCCGCGATCGGATTCGCGCATGAGATGGCAAACGGCGAAATCTACTCCGCTCAGGGATACGGCACCGAAGAGGTGCATTACCGGGCTGTGTTTGACGACAACGGACGCATGATGGTGTTTATCGGACACAACACTGATCTTGGCGACGGTTGGGAACGCGAAGGCGAAGATCCCTGGTACTTCAAAGAGTTTTCCGAGAAAAAAGCGTATCCACTGGGGATCAATATCATCTTCTATGCCATGACACACTGAAAGCAGGTCAATGACGAAGAACACAGAACTCACTCCTGAACGAGAACGCGAACTCATCGGGATTCTGCGGCAGTTCAGAAAACAGATCGACACCGAACTTTCGCGCGTGATCGTTGGCCAGAAAGACGTCGTCCGGCAGCTTTTGATTTCCCTGCTTGCCGGCGGCAATTGTCTGATCACAGGAGCGCCGGGTCTGGCAAAAACGCTGCTCGTCAAATCGATCGCTCAGTTGTTCGACCTCAAGTTCAACCGCATTCAGTTTACGCCCGACCTGATGCCAGCCGACATTACAGGGACGGAAGTTCTGGAAGAAGACGGTGCTGGTAGTCGCGCGATGCGGTTCATTCCCGGTCCGATTTTTTCCAACGTCCTGCTGGCGGATGAGATCAACCGCACGCCGCCCAAGACGCAGTCGGCTCTGCTGGAAGCCATGCAGGAACATCAGGTCACCGCGGCCGGACAACGCTACACGCTGGATGAACCATTTTTCGTCCTTGCGACTCAAAATCCGATCGAAATGGAAGGGACATATCCGCTGCCCGAAGCCCAGCTCGACCGTTTCATGTTCAACGTCCTGATCGACTACCTGCCCGAAGACGAAGAAGTGGCCGTAGTGCAGCAGACGACGTCCAGAAACTTTCTGCCGATCAAGTCGCTGTTTTCGGGCGACATCGTCCGCGAATTTCATCAGGTCGTGCAGCGCGTTCCCATCGCCGATGACGTGATTCGCTACGCCGTCCGCTTGGCCGCTGCCTCACGCCCCCATCAAAAAGGGGCTCCCGATTTTATCAACGAACTCGTCTCCTGGGGCGCTGGTCTGCGAGCCGGTCAGTACATGGTGCTCGGCGGAAAAGCGCAGGCACTGCTGGATGGTCGCAGCTACGTCTCGACAAAAGACATCCAGTCCCTTGCGAAGCCCGTCATGCGACATCGTATCCTTCCCAACTATCGCGCGGAAGCCCAGGGCGTCACGGTTGATTCTCTCGTGGACCGACTGCTCGCATGTGTTGAACATCCAAAAAACGAAGCGGTGGCGTAGCAGGATGCGGGGGTCGGGATTCAGGATTCGGTTAGATCAGGAATCTCCGGCGATGTGTCTTCTCCTTCTCCTGCCTCCTGCCTCCTGCCTCCTGACAACTGCCTCCTGACAACTGACAACTGCCTCCTGACAACTGACAACTGCCTCCTGACAACTGCCTCCTGACAACTGCCTCCTGACAACTGCCTCCTGACAACTGACAACTGACAACTGACAACTTCCCATGCCCGTTCCACTCGCAAGCCTGACGATCGGTGATCGCAACTGGATACTTCCAGCGGTGGTGGTGATGATCGTTGGCGTGCTGCTGGCGCTGGTGTTGAACCGGAAGCGACTGGCACAATCGCCGCTCGGGCCGGTCCTGAGGATTGTGGGCTGGGTGTTGCTGAGCATTTGTCTGACCAATCCGCTGTGGAGCAGTTCACGGCCGCGGTCCGGTGCAAACGTGGTAGCTGTCGTTGCTGATATCAGTCGTAGTCATCTCGTCACGACCGGCACAGGGGGGGCAACGCGAGCCGAGGCATTTGCAGAATCGCTGAAGCAGGGCGAAAAGTCCGAGCCCGTTGGCTGGCTGAATCAACTTGGTCAGGATTTCGAACTGCGCCGTTACACCGTGGCCGATCGCTTGCAACAGGTCGATCGCTTTGATCCTGTGGAATTCAATGGCACGGCCTCTGGTCTTCAAACCGCACTGCGACAACTCAAGCAGCGCTACGAAGGACAGCCGCTCGCTGGCATCATTTTGCTGTCGGACGGAATTGCGACGGATGCCACGGGTTCGCTGGATGAACTGGCGGGGATGCCGCCCGTGTATCCGATTCTGCCGCCGGATGATGCGTCGCAACCCGATGTGGCGGTGGGGAGTTTTTCCGTCACGCAGACGGCGTTCGATGACGCACCCGTTACGATCCAGGTGCAGCCTGCAACCGTGAACGTGACGTCGGGCCAGGTCGCCGTCACTCTGCTGGATGCCGAAGGCACGCCCATCGAAACTCAAAGCCGGGACGTGAACGATCCTTCGCCGCTAAAGTTTCGCCATCGTCCGACTGAAGGCGGCACCGTCTTCTACCGCTTGAAGGCAGCCCTCAAAAATGCGGCGGGTGCCGACGTCACAACAGAAGCAACATCCGTCAATAACGAACAATTGATCGCCGTCGAACGCAGCACGATGCCGCGTCGAGTTCTCTATGTGTCCGGCCGCCCGAACTGGGAATTCAAGTTTCTGAAGCGCGCCGTCGAGACAGATCCGCAACTGCAGATGGTGGCGCTGATTCGCATTGCCCGTAAAGAAGCGAAGTTCGACTTCCGAGGCCGCGAGGGGGAATCACAGAATTCGCTGTTTCGTGGATTCGACAAGGCGGATCCGGAGACTGTCGAAGAATATGACGAGCCGGTTCTCGTGCGGGTCGGGATTAAGGACGATGAGGAATTGCTCGGTGGCTTCCCGGAAAAACCGGAAGATCTGTTCCAGTATGATGCCATTGTTCTGGATGATCTCGAAGCGGATTTCTTTCTTGCCGATCAGATGAAACTCATCTATGACTTTGTCTCGCGACGCGGCGGTGGTCTGCTGATGATGGGTGGCCAGGAATCATTTCGTCAGGGCGACTTCGATCGCACGCCGATCGGAG
>JAYTAK010000366.1:0-9923 GCA_043737515.1 Candidatus Kuenenia sp.
CGACCGTCGGGCAGAATCGGAAGCACCGCGACGGAGCCGCCGAAATAATTGGCGACCAACAAAAATCTTCCGGACGGATGGACGCTCACATACGTCGGACCAGCGCCGCCGGAACGAACGGTGTTGAGCAACTCCAGTTTTCCGTCCGCCCGATCGATGGCGAAGGCACTCACGGTGCCTTCCTTGTCGTCGCCTACCCGATCCGTTTCATTGGCGGAATACAACCGAGTTTCGGCCGCATTCAGCGCCAGGCAGCTCGGGCTGGTCCCCAACTCGAAAATGCCAGCGGGCGTCATTTCACCTGTATCGCGATTGACATGGAAAATGTGAATTCCGCGACCGTTGCCGGGCGGCAGATCCACCTGTGTCGGCAGCATATCGCGGAGCGGTGAACTGAAGGTTCCGACGTACGCCAGAAGTGGCCCGGTGGCATCGACCGGTTGCGCCTGGAGGAAACTTTCCCTCATCGGTGCGGTCGCGGCAAATGCGACAGAGGTTTTCAAAAACGCACGACGAGAATTGTCGAGTGGCATCATGGTCAAAAGAGCCTGAATGAAAGGGGAATTGGCGGGCGCATGTGGTGTGTGGAGTTATTACGTTTCTACGTGGGGTAAGCTTCCAGCTTGCCGTCGCGTTATGAAAAACTCAATGCTGTTTGAAAAAAAAATTTGACAAGCTGGAAGCTTATCCCACTTGAAATCAGCATCCCGCAAGCGGCTGGTTACACGCTGTGATTCTATCGATGACCGCGTTGAAGTGGCATCGGTCGAGATAAATTATTCCACGCAGCATTGCAAAGCTTGCATCCGTCCGCTCAGCTCGGAAGTCTCAATCTACCGCGATCATGCGATTCACCGCATTCACTTTCATGACTCGTGAGTAATGATTGACGCTGATTCCATTCCCGATCGGCGTGGGGACATTCAGCAGCATTTCCGTGCAGCCCAGCGTGTTGTGGGCCATGAACGCCAGCCGCAGCACGGAGATCGGGTGTATTTCGTCGAAGGCAGTTGAATCCGGCACGAGCACAGGTCCGGTATCGACCTGATAGAACATTTCGCGTTCGCTTGCGTTGATCACTTTGACCGGGTATTCGAGAAAGACGTGCCAACCGTCGTTGAGAGAGAATTCGGACTGAGAAACCAGCGGACGATTGTTGAGTACCGCGGCGTTAATTTCTTCAGTCGTCGTCAGCAATTGCCCTGAGACTTCTCGCAGATCGATATTCATGTCCGTGAAAGCGTCCGAACACTTTCCTGCCTGACGCTCAAGTTGTGGTCCCAGCGTCGGTGGGCTGAGCATGACCCCGCGGTTGTTTCGGTCCCAGCTCTTGATGACCAGAAACTCCTCCTTCGATGCGATCAGACACATGTCAGCCGCAGGATCGTGCCAGATGTTTTCGCGAACGTGAACCTGTTCGGCCTTGCAGGATGCACCAAGCACATACTCGACAGTTTTTGCGGCCTCACCCAGGCCCTGCGTCACGCGACACACGCATTCCAGCGGGAAGCGGGCGTTGTTCAGGGTAAACGGCGGCGGCTGGCTGATGGTTCTGGGCTGAGTAATGTTCAAATCAATGCGAAATCGCACAAACGATCGACCAAAATCAGTGACGAGTAAGCGGCTGGTTGGGGGACTCGGAGCGGGATTCATTTGAAGTTCTCGTTTCGACTGACGAATGGGCTGAGCTTGATTGTGCCAGCGGCGGGATACATCCAAAGGCGTAGACTTAGGCGAGCGGGGGACGTTAGTCCCCTGATATTCGTTGGAGAATCCGGGGATTGACATCCCCCGGCGCGCCCACGCAGTTTGGAGATACATCGCCTGTGCAGACAGGCATTACCAGGACGACACGGAGGGCTCACGCCGTTCCACTCGCCGGACTCAATTCCGACCGCGCGGAGTATAACGGGGACAGCGACGATGTCGATCGTTCGAACTGTCTTGTCGCTGGCGATCCAATAGTTCATCGCGTCCAGACAGGCAATACGAGGACGACACGGAGGGCTGACGCCCAGCCGCTCGCCGGCCCAATAGTTCATCGCGTCCAGCCGCGCATCACCGACGCCGAGGACGCCAGCCTATTTTGGGGTTGTGCGGTTTTCCAGTCCCTTGCGAACCTGAGCCAGGTGGCCGGTCAGTTTCTGACCATCGCCGGGTTCGATCGTGATCTTCAGGTTGTCGCATTCCGGGACATCGACAAATAACTCCTTTTGCCCAGGAGTAGCAGCGTACCGGCCCCAGTTCTCTGTCTGGAACGGGCCATGCGTTCCGCAGATTCCGGTCGCATGAACCTTGAACTTCTTCCAGTCCGGCGGTGGCCCCTGCGACAAAGCCGGAATGTTAATCAGAACTCTCAGCCGTTCCTTGAACACGACATTGACAAGGGAACTTTTCTCCTTCTGCACCTCGACATTCGTGTCCACCGAGTATGGGGCTGCCGTCGAAGTACGGACCAGCGTAACGACGCGATCCTCATAGTCTTGTCGAGGGACGTGAAATGAAACCTGAACGAATGAAGCCTCCTCGGCCACCGGAACGGTCATCTGCTCAGCCGTCAGCTTTTGCGACGACGAGGTTACCCCCGTACTCAGCATCAGCATCCAAGTCAGCGGGCTAAGTTGGAGATGAGGCGGCAGTGTTCCACTGATGGTCATACTGACCTGTTCCAATGGAAACTCCGGCACCTCATTCTTCAACTGCACAGCGAGGCTGCGCGACGGAAGCGCTTTGATGTCGCCGGAGATCGGGTTGTCTGACGAATCAGCTATCACGAGGAATCGTCGAGCGGCCTCCGGATGCTGAGCTGCCGCCCTGCTCACATGATCCAGATACTTATCCCCCAGCAGACTCTCTGCACCGGTAATTGCAACATGATGTGCCGCAAAAATGGGTTGCATTGACGGGGCATCGACGCCGGAGGCAAATACGGCAAAGGTGTAAACGCCGGGCTCCAGCGGCGGTGACGTAAATTGTCCCTCACCGTCGGCAGTGATCTGTCCGCAAAAGTCGCTCATATAGCGGAACGGATCATTTTCCGTGACGATTCCCCTCAACTGAGCTGTCGCCATGGCGATCGTCACGACCGCATTTGCTATCGGCTGACCTTCTGCCGACAACACTCGCCCCGTGACGACTCGCGACTTGAGTAACTGGATTGTCCCGAGATCTCCGAGTTTCGTCGCCTCAAGGACTCGCACGACGAAGTCGTTGTGACTGACAGTGAATGAAAGCGTTGAGAAGTTCACAACCTCGGGAACGGAAACCTTAAATCGTCCATCTTCATCGGTCTCCACTGCCGTTCCCGTTGCTCCGCTCTGACGATACGATCCACCTCGTTCCTTCTTCGTGAAGTAGCCCACTAACCGCAGTTGCACGGCATAGCCCACCGCCGGCATTCCGTCCGACAGTAGCAGCCTGCCCGAGACCGACCTGTCACTCGCAGCCGTCGTTTTTTCAGGAGGATTATCAATTGAAACGGAGGATTTGGGCGACTCGGCCTTGTCGCCGTTGGCCGGTTGTGCATCGGGAGGATTGAGGAGGGTTCGAACTCCTGATGCCGCCGGATCTTTCTTGCTCAAATCTTCCTGTATCAAATCGTGCAGGATCGCTTCCGCTTCTTTTATCGCCAGGTCGGTTTTTGCCATCTCGTCTGGCGTAAACGCGCCGGGCGATTTTTTGTTGGCCGCAAGTCTTTGCTCCAGATCAACCTTCGCTTTGGCGAGACGGACGTTGGCAAAGTCAATCTCCGCCGCTCGTAGTTCAGACTCTGCATTTGACAGAGCATTCGCGCCAGCAACCGGGCTTGTACCTGCGGCCTCGTTCACTTCCGAGTCGCTTTCAGTCTGCAGTTTCTCCAGCAGAACCAATGCCTTAGCTCGTCGAAGGACCGCTGCTGCCTTCCTCACTTCAAGCTCGGTCGCCGTTAATTCAAAAGGCGAAAATGCTCCTGGGCTCTTCTTGTTAGCCTCAAGTCTTTGCTTCAGATCAACTTGTGCTTTCGCCAGGTTGATCGTGGCAAAGTTAATCTCTGCCGACTGTTGCGTTGGAATTGCCTTTGAAAGGGTCAGCTCTTTAGCATTCCCAAGTGCTGGAGCTGCCACGCGGATCTTAGTTTCCCCGGTCAGGATTTCGCCGACAAACGACTGTGCCGTCTTCCTGTGCTGCAACTGCGCAGTCAGTCTGGCGAGAGGGTCTGCGTCGTCGTCAGCGATAAAGTCTGCGATTTCTTCAGGGGTTGGCCAGTCACCGAACATGTCACGAACGACTCGGCGAATCAACTGCTCACGATCGGCCGCGGAAGCTGGCATCGGGGCTTCTTCGGCAACTCGAAGGGCGATCGCTCGATTGAATTCTGCGACCGGATCCTTTTTGCTGTCGGGATACGGCAAGACACCGTCCGTGGCGACGACCGTGTACGAGAGTGGCACTTCGTCGCCCGCTTTAGCCTGTATCACCGCCTCGACGGAAACCTGTTGGTCATATTGCTCGCCCACAGCAATGTCGAAGCCGGGAATTTCGACATAGTCGCCGGGATTGAGGCGGAACCTGGCATAGGAAAAACCTCTTGTGTAAGGAATCTCAAGCATCTTAATCTCGCCCGCTTGTGCGTTGCCCGGTTCGTGATGCTTCGCGGTGACAAAGATGATCGCTTCCTTGCCGGAGTTGTGAATCAGCAGCCGAGTCTTCAGAATCGAACCGAGTGCGTGTTCTTTGGAGTTTGGCTCGATTAACCATGCCGAACGCAATCCGTTCTCTCGCGGAGTTCCCCAGGCAACATTTGGGAAATCCGCAGGCAGCGGTTGTCCGAAACGAACAATTGCAGGTTCGGAAGTGAACAACTGATTGTATGTCGCCTGCACAGGCCCGCCGCCGGGCCAGGTTTCCATGACAACATTGAGCAGCGCGATGACCTCCGCCTGTGGCCAGTCGTGTGAAGCATCGAATCGCGAGACCAGCGGCTTCAAATTCGGATTCGTACTTGCGTAATCCTCCACCTGCTTGCCCAAAGATCCGACAAGGGCACCCGGGATTTCGCCGTTGGTTCTGCCTCGTGCCTTCCAATATGTCATCAGCAATTGATCGATTGTCTCGTCCTGCTGAAGCCTCTGTTCAACGATTTCTGCAATGCGGTCAAGAGCCTTGTCGTCTGACAACGACACTGTTTGGTGGATCTGAATCGGGTCTCCTTTGTCAGACAACAGGAAGATTCGCCCGGGAGCCTCTGAATCTCCCGTGACTCCCGGCTTTTCGCTCAGCTTGAATGACTTTCCGTCCAGAAACAGCGTTGTCGGGTCATCGGAGCTGTACTTGACAGAGACCACTCGTTTATCGACGTTTTTGCCGGCGAGTTGGGTCGCCGCTGTATCGACCAGATGCACTCCGCCCTCAAAAGTCCAACGGCCTGACGTACTGGAATAAGAGTCCGACATGCCGCTGGAAATGAATCCTTTGTAGGCGAGCAGGAAATAGACGCTGTCTTTCTTCTGGGCGGCGACCGCAGAGTAACTGTCGTTCCAAAGATGTTTCCATCGCGGGGCAACGTCTTCCAACGTCACCACGGGCACTTGTGGAGGGGCATTGGGGTTGCGCTGTGCAGGATCATCCACAGCGTTTATCGCTGGTGCAGGTGC
Source organism: Candidatus Kuenenia sp. (assembly GCA_043737515.1). GTDB lineage: Bacteria > Planctomycetota > Planctomycetia > Planctomycetales > Planctomycetaceae > SXXK01. Next base: position 5,634 of record JAYTAK010000366.1, read on the forward strand.
TGCGGGCGGCTTCAACTTTGGCTGTTCGGCAGGAACGTCGGACTTTTCAACAGCAGCGCGAAGTGCCTCTCTAACTTCTGCCGGGATCCGAGCACTCGCTGCCTGATCGCCTTCGTATCGCGTTTCTTTCACGACTGCGGGATCGGTGAAATCGTAGCTTCGGAGCAGTCCTTTCTGGCTGACCCACAGAACCGTTGTGTCAGGTGCCCATGCGGCGGCCCAGGTATCGTAGCCATCCGGCAGAGACACCTTTACAGGGACATTGTCTTTGCCAGCCGGATACCAGATCACGTCCGCTTCGTTGACGATCCGTTCACCGATCGACCGTCGTGTCACGACAAATCGAACGTCCTCGCCGAGGTTGTAGCGACCGGGGTTCATGGCGATGCGTGGTCGTGTCGCTGCGTCTGGATCTTCAGGCAGGACATGAAACTTCGTCTCACCACTTTTGATGGGGCCGGCGACCGATGTGTGCCATGTGCGTCCTGACAGCAGCGTCGCGAGATGCTGTACGGCTTCGGGCGAAGTGTCAGGCAAAAATGCGGCGGCTTCTTCAGGCGTCGGCGAGTTGCCAAACAGGTCCGAGATGACGCGAAACAGAATGACTTCGCGTTCTTTAGGATCGTCCGGGAACGGAGCATCGCGACTGATGCGTTCCGTAATGAACTTCAGCCACCAGTCCGGATCGACTTTCTCGTTGTGGTCTCCGCTGAGTAACACATCACCCGGCTGAAAGACGATGTCGTCGCCTTCGTTGGCCAGGATCCACGAGCCCGGTCGGATATTGGCCCAGTCTTCATCGTCGTTATTTTTCGGACCGATGCCGATTCCGGGGGCGTAAACCTCGCAACTCTCGTCCGGACGCAATCGGTACGGTTCCGGACGACCACGCGTCGTCCAGAAAGTCGACTCGACATTGACGCTTCCGCCACTCGATTGTTTGGCCGTGTGCCCGGGCTGATGGAAACTGCGCGTCACAAACATCACAGGCTTGCTCCCGGAGTTGTGAATCACAACGTGCGACTTCAATGCCGCGCCCAAGTGATACTTCTCAGATCTCGGCTCAAGAACCCACGCCATCCGCAGACCGCCGGGCAACGCTTCGCCCCAGTTGGCATCTTTCAGTGATGCTGGCAACTGTTGACCCCGCTGCAGCGTATTTTCTCGAATCATCTCCATTGTGCGTTCCAGCGGAATCGTGGTGACCGAGGCAATGTCGTCGAACAGGGTCACGACGTCGCCTTGTTTCCAGTCGCCTTTGTTCTCGAACCTCGCGACCAGCGGCTGCATTTTCTTCGCATAAGAATCGCCGGATTGATCGCCAGTATTCAGGCGGATGAATTCCTGAACCATATCGTGGAGCCGACTGATGAGTCCGCCCGGAATGTCGCCATTGAGTCGCGCGTGATCGACGCAGTATCGAAAGAATGCCTGTCCCTCTTTGCTTGTCGGCATCGGCCCCTCTGCAGCGAAGGCCCCGCGAGTTGATGGCGTCGTCAGCTTGCCAGTCCATGCTCCGTCCGGCGCGTGAACGATATTCAGCACGGCGAAGATCGCCCGAGTTGGCACTTTCACAATTCCTTCAGCGAGCCCGTCTCCGGATTTTAGACCTTGCTCGTTTGCTTTTTCGTCATTGAGCATGTCAATAGAAACGACGTCTTGTGGCTGCAATACGATATCGGAATGCGTTGACACGGCACGCTGGCGTCCCGACAGGATCTCTCCATTGTCCTGCAAGTAGAGTATTCGACCTTCAGTATCGGCGGCTGGGACGTCAGTTTCCTGAATGGCTGTATCGCAAAACCGAATCGGCGTGTCCGAGACGTTCTGGATGACAACAAAGATCTTCCGTTCCCTCCCTGCGATCCCCGCCGAATCCATCGTTCGAATCCTCACCGCCCCACGAAGTCCATTGACCGGTTCGCTCCAGTCCAGATGTTCTTCCATTCCAGGTTCAAGTCTCATGGCAGACCCTTCGTTGGCCGTGGCCGTACCCTTCACGGAGTCCTCAGTCGCTGGTGCCTCATGCTTATCCGCCTGATTCTCATCCACAGCCCCCAGCATCGCGACGGGAATCAGGATTGTTGCACCCAGTAACAGGCAGGCTGCCACAACGAAGGTTGAAACGCTGCGGCGATTGCGGTTCTCGCTGAGCACGGCAGCCAGCCTGCCGTGCAGGGATGAACTGCGGGCCATCGCCAGACCGCAGGCCTGAGTCCACGGCGAAGACGACAATCTGGTCGCGACGTTGAGCAGATGTTCGGCGTATGCGGAAGCGCGCACTCCGCTGGCAAGAACAAGGTCGTCGCACGCCCGTTCACGTTCGACGTGCAGTCGCCACGCCGCGAACCAGACGAGAGGATTGAACCAGTGCAAAGCACAGGCGATCTGCGCCAGCAACTGCGCCAGTGCGTCGCGACGTTTGATGTGCGCCAGTTCGTGCAGCAGCACGGAACGAATTTGTTCGTCGGACCATTCCAGGGCAGCGGCAGGCAGCAGCAAACGGTGACGGATGATGCCCCAGACCACAGGGATTGTCTTGTCCGGATGAATAAGCAGCGTGATGCGGCCACGAACGGCAAGTTGAAGGCGGGCGGCATTGAAGGCGGCAACGATCGCGGAGTCAGACACAGTGGATTGATTGATGGGAGATACGGGAAGACACGGAGGGCTGACGCCCTGCCGCTCGCCGTGAGGGATGATGCGGGCCGTACGTTCGACCTGCCAAAGCAGAAGTCGTGCGGCAAGAAGGCGAACGATCAGCAGCAGAAAGCCAACGGCCCAGACGAATGGCAGGACGCTGGTCCAAAGAGTGACCACCGATGCTTCGGTCGTCGCGGCGACCGAAATGGCAGATGCAATTGGTGGTGAAGGCATGGCTCGTGTTGATTGAATCGCCGGCTCAGACTGTTCCGCTGCCGGAAAGTGATTGGCCGAAAAAGTCATTTCGATCTCATTCGCTTCATACTTCACATCCATCACATCACTCCCATTGACTGGCACCGTATCTCCAGCGTCGCTCTCCGTCGGCAGCGTTGCCCATTCTGGCAGCACTCGCCACTGCGGCAGCAGCGCGGACAGCGCCGGCACGAACAGCATGGCCACAATTGCAACCAGCCAGACAAGATGGCGCGTCGCGGCAGAATCACGCCGCAGCATCAATACGACGAGCGACGCAAACACCAGCAGCGCCGCGCCTTTGATGGCGGAATCCACCAGCAATAAACCTGACGCACTGAACACTACGGTCAACGGCAGCAGGAAACGAGTCATCTCAACGGCCCTCCTTCTTTGCCTGGGCGATCAACGCAATCAGACGCCCTCGCTCATCAGCGGAGACTTCGTCTTTTCGCGAATGCAGATGAGCCGCGAGGGCTTCTTCCAGCGAGCCGCCGAAGAAGGTCTCCAGCACTTTCTGAAACGCACCGCGTCCGGCTTTCTCTTTCGATTCTCGAGGCGAATAAATGACCTCACGGCCGTTTTCGCGTCTCTTGAGATGCCCCTTTTCTTCCAGAATATGCATCATGCGACGCACGGCCATTGACGTCGGAGCGTCAGGAATCGCAGCGACCACCTGATTCACCGTCGCCTCTCCCAGCTCAAAGATCGCATCCATAATCTGTCGCTCTCGGCGACTGAACTCGGACGGTTTGGTCATGCACATCTCCTGTTCGTGCTGTGTGTGTCATCGGCACTGAATGGTTTAGTCGCGCGGCCCACGATCTTGCCCATTTCGTTAAATTATTAACGCATAACGTCTGCAGCACAATAGCGATGACGTTAATTATTTAACGAAACGAAAAAATTTCCCGGACGTCGTGAGTTTTGCACTCGCCGCGTCAGCAACACGTTCCGTTTGAGTTCGCGTAAGGGAACGATATAAACCTGGAGCCCGCGCAGAATGAACCTTGTTACTCACATTCCGCACCCCAAAAATGAAGTTATACTGCTCGCGGTCAAGAATGAGGCCCTGCAATATCAGCCGGAACGCGTTAGCGTCCGGTTTGGTCGGCATTCCCTGCAAAAACTGATACGTCGATCTCGGTCGCGTGAAGTATAGCGCAGACAGGTTAGCGATTATCTGGGAAGCTGAGCAAGTCGTCTTTTTGTGAACTTCCGTTTTGAAGTTGATGGAGAGTGAAATGGATTCCACAACGCGATTCAGTACGCAGCGAGTGGGCGCGCTTCCGGTGGTGGTGGCCTATCTTGAGAAGATGCAGTTGGCCGAGATGATCGATACTCATGTACCGTGGGAAGGCGAGGTATCGCTGGGGATGCTCATCGAGATCA
>JAYTAK010000367.1:0-9915 GCA_043737515.1 Candidatus Kuenenia sp.
CGTCGCTTTTTTGTACCGGCAAGCTGACGCATGCCGCTCGCCAATTCTCTCACGGATGACCGCGTAAAGGATTACAGTCCACTCCCGCTGTAATTTGGCAGAAAAACGTTCATGTCGTTCAGATTGGGAATGGACGCGGATCAAACACCGCCTAAAACACGACATTGCGAGCGACGCATCAGTTTTCATCGGGATTCGTGTCTGAAACGCCGCGCCGCTCAGGCAGGAACACACAGGTCGGAGAGCGAGAATCCATGAGCAATTTTTTCTCACCGAAAGAGGTTGCCGCTGCGCTGGGGGTCAGTGAATCTTCCCTGAAGCGCTGGGTGGACAAAGGCTTGATTCAGGCAGAAAAGACAGGCGGTGGTCATCGTCGCCTGCAGTTGGATTCTGTGCTGCATTACGCGCGGGAGGCGGGAAAATCGATCACACATCCCGAGCTGATTGGTCTGCCGCCGGGGATGGGTTCCACGTCGCAAAGTACAGACGGAGCGATTGGTGAATTCGAAAATGCCCTGGCGTCCGGCGACGAAATGACTGCTCGTCGCGTGGTGCTGGATCTGTACATGAACAACACATCAGTCGCTGCGATCTGCGACACAGTCATTACAACAGCCTTCCAAAAAATCGGCGACCTGTGGCATTGCGGGAGCCTTGAAGTCTATGAAGAACGCCGCGCCTGTGAAACATGCAGCCGGGTGATGCATGAACTCCGTCGAGCCGTGGGGACTGGAAAAAGCAATGGCCCGGTGGCGATGGGTGGCACTCTGGATGGCGACCCGTATACGCTGGCGGCGTGCATGTCGGAACTGGTGCTCCGCGATTGTGGCTGGCGTGCGAGTTCATTGGGAAACATGCTCCCTTTCGAAACCCTTCGCCGAGCCCTGGAACGTGATCGGCCTCGCCTGATGTGGCTGAGCATTACTTCTATTCGCGATGTCGATCGATTCGTTGCCAGTTTTAATGTGCTGTTTGACACGGCAACGTCAATTGGTTCGGCGGTCGTCGTCGGAGGCCAGGCGTTGACGGCTGACATTCGCCGTCTTCTCCGCTACACCACGTACTGCGACAATTTCCAGCATCTGGAAGCCTTTGCCACGACACTGAATCCCCGGAACTGAATCGCTTGACATGACCAACTCACTTGCAGCTAAATACGATGCGATCCTGCTCCTGTCCTTCGGCGGCCCGGAAAAACGTGAAGACGTAATTCCGTTTCTGGAAAATGTGCTCCGCGGCAAACCGGTGCCGCGGGAACGACTGCTGGAAGTCGCCGAACACTATTATCACTTTGGTGGCATCAGTCCGATCAATGAACAGTGCCGCGTTTTGATTGCAGCGCTGCGGCAGGAACTGGAGGCTCACGACATTCGCCTGCCGATCTACTGGGGAAATCGAAACTGGACGCCGTATCTCAGCGACACACTTATTCAAATGAAACGCGACGGCGTGAATCGAGCTTTAACCTACGTCACATCGGGTTTCAGTTGCTACTCCGGCTGTCGTCAGTACCGCGAAAACATTGCCGCCGCGCTCGAACAGCCTGAGGCGGCAGGTTTGCAGATCGACAAACTGCGAGTGTTCTTTAATCATCCGGACTTTATCGCCGTGCTGGCCGAGCAGGTCGGCAAAGCCCTGGCGAGTTTTCCCGGTGACGCTCGTGAAGCAGTCCACATCGCCTTTACGGCGCATAGCATCCCGTTGAGCATGTCCACGACGTCCGACTACGAAAAGCAACTTCTTGAATCGTGCCGCCTTGTCGCCGAACAGCTTGAGTTACCGGAATCCTGCTGGAAACTGGTTTATCAGAGTCGCAGCGGCCGACCTCAGGATCCGTGGCTGGAACCCGATATACTGGATCATCTGCGGGAGGCAAAATCCACCGGCATCGACAAGTTGGTGATTTCGCCAATCGGATTCCTGTCGGATCACATGGAAGTACTCTACGACCTTGACGATGAAGCTCGGCGATTTTGTGACGAACACGCGATACAAATGGTTCGCGCCGGCACGCCGGGAAGTCATCCTCGTTTCGTCAGCATGATTCGAAAGCTCATTCAGGAACGATTGCACTCAGCGTCCCGCGAATGCATCGGAAGATTTCCTGCCAACCACGACGTCTGCCCGCTTGATTGTTGCCCGGCACCTGCATCGGGTCGGCCTGCAGCGACCAGTCGGCCTCCGGCAGCGATGCCGTCTGCATGAGGTCTGACCGTATAAAGCAGTAACGAAAAAGAGCCACAGTTTCCGCAGGGGATACTGTGGCTCTTTCGATTTCGCTGTTGTTCGACCGTCAGTTCAGCTTTCTGTCTGGACAGTAAAGAAGGAGAGGTTCTGACTGCGGGAAAACTTCTCCGGGTTGCTCAGAAACTCGTCTCTTGTGTCCTTTGAAGAGAAGAAGTAGACCTTCGATTGATAGGTCACGCCTAATTCAAGGTGACCCGCCTGAAAGACCTGATTCTTGACCAGCGATACGGGATCGAAGCCGTGCAGAGCCGGGATGAATTTGTCCGGACTGGCTTTGAAGCGTTCGAGTTCTTCAGCAGACGACAGTTGGTAACAGACACCCTGAAACTCGTAATTGAACTGAGCCTCACCAGTCTTCCATTTCTCTGCCTCCGTCAGTGAGACCGGCGAATAACCGTTCAGGCCGATTCTTCTGTCTGATTCACGTCGCACCGTCTTGGTCATCGCGATGACAGGACGCGCGACGATTGTTTCAGCAGCCCTGTCGACCGGCACCACTGATCCTGCATTCTGTGGAAGCAATTGTTCTTCAACGCGATCCGCAGCCGCAAGTGAATCTTTGGCAATCCTTTCCTGTGACGCCGCTGTCGCGGGCGACTTTGCTGAACTGCCAGGAACCTGAGCCACCAGGCTGTCTGACTTACCGACTGCTCTGTCTGATGGCACTCGGAAGCGACCCAGTCGAGCAACGTAGCCAGATCGTCCAGGAGATCCAACGTCCTTCGAAAGAATTTTTCCATCCGGAGACACAATGACGTCTGTCGGAAGTGACGAGATGCCAAACCGCGACACCAGGTCGCGCCGATCGTCAGAGTTAACTTTCACTCCAACAATGCCGGAGCCCAACATGGCGTGAACCTCTGCGGTGTTCAGGACTTCGGATTCCATCGTTCTGCAAGGACCGCACCAGTGCGCGTGAAAGTGAATCACCAGAGGTATTCCTTTCTCTTTTGCAAGCGCCTCGGCCTTTTCAAAATCCGCACCCCAGCCGTCCGTTTTCCCTTCACTCCCCGCATTCGCCTGAGCGGCAAAGTGGAGAGTCGCCGTCAACAATCCTGCAACGATCACTCGAGGAGCTTTCGCGGCGCATCTTCTGGCTGCAATTCCTGCAGCTACGCAAACAACGAGAAATACCTGCTTCAGCATTTACCCAAACCTCCTACTGTATGCATCCATATCAAGCACGGTCATCATGTGGCGCGAAAGTCGCTTACGCAGCAAGCAAATCTGCTTCGTTTACTCTCGCTGCACTGTGCAAGTCGCCAACTCGCCACAAACAGAATGCGGTATTTACAATCCCCAATGACCCCTGTCTACCGATGACACCCATAACACTTAAATTTTTAATTGATCGTTATTGACGCATTCTTCCGTGTTGACAGATTCGACCCATATTGTAATCTGCGTGCGTTCGCGGGGTGGTTTGGGGTGAATGGAGCGATGGAGTTGTTTTCATCGCCTTGAGTTGCCGCCGGATAAACTGGTCGAGTGGCGTTTCGCAGTTGGTGAATTCACCGTCTGCAGTGACAGGATTGCTGACATTGTGTCAGCAGGCTTCTTCAACCATCTACCTAGGAGTAGGGAATGCAGGGAATCTCATCGTATCGTTGGTTCGGTTTGACGTCAGCGTGCTTAATGGCCGTTCTGGTTGCGTCTCCGAACAGTGCAGAAGCAAGAAAGTATCGTAGCCACGGCTCAAGTGGCTCATCCGGATCCAGCGGATCTTCTGGCGGCTCATCCAGCAGCCATGGTTCGAGTGGATCATCAGGTGGCTCGTACAGCAGCCACGGTTCTTCCGGCTCATCAGGTTCGTCCGGATCACATGGGTCAAGTGGATCACGTGGTTCCCACGGGTCGTCTGGTTCTTCCAGCTCCCACGGGTCCAGTGGTTCATCAGGCGGATCTTACAGCAGCCATGGGTCCAGCGGTTCTTCCAGTTCACATGGAAGCAGTGGTTCATCGGGTGGCGCTGTGATCTATCACAGTGCTCCGGTCCATCACGTTGTGCCAGCGAACACACTTCAGCCATCACCAGGTGAAGCGAGGACTCTGGCTCCTCCGACAGCCGCGACGACAGATCGCTCAGCAGCGATTCTGGTTGTCAGAGTGCCTCAGGACGCGACGGTCTATCTGGTTGATCAGAAGATGACGCTGACGGGGACGGAACGACGATATCGTATTCCGCTTGCTGATCCGGGCAAGGAATACACGTATCCGATCCGTATTGAAGTGGTCCGGGACGGCAAGACGCTGGTCAGCCGGTCGGAGCAGAAAGTTCGCGGAGGTCAGCGATTCGAAGTGGCCGTCGCGGAGAATGTGGACGACCACGAGTTGGTGGCAGTTGCAAAGCGATAAAGTCTGAAGTGACACGAACAGGCGTCTGTCGATATCCGACGGATCGGGAATCTCAGTCGCCTGTTTCTTGTCACGCTTTGGTTTTCAGTTTAATCGCCGCCGACCAGTTTCTTTTTGCATCCTGACTGACTCTTTCTTGCCCTTTCGCAATGCGTCCCCTTTTCCGGAGACAGACGCACATGATCTCGGCACTTCACGAACAGCATCGGCACGCGCCGGAAGATCCTTCTGTCGCGATGAATCCTCCGCCTGCGGAATCAACTGCGCCACAACGCTCTCGCTGGCGTCGAGTGATGTTCTGCATCGTCAATTTATGGCTGCTCATCCATCTGACCGCCATTATCACGGCACCAGCAACCGTCGGCCCGTCCTCTCAGACGTCTCGCACGGTCTGGGAAGCGGTGGCTCCATATCTGCAGGGACTCTATTTAAATCATGGTTTCCACTATTTCGCGCCTCAGCCCGGCAGCAGCAATCTCGTTTCATGGACCGTCAGCCGTAAAGACGGCACGACGGTCTCAGGCAGATTTCCAAATTTCGATACCAAACCACGACTGTTCTATCATCGACACTTCATGCTGTCGGAGTACCTTGGCAACGCATCGCCAGAAGATCAGGTGATCATCGCTCGGGGATTCGCGCGAAACCTGTGTCGTGAGTATGACGCGGAATCCGTGTCGGTTTCTACAGTTCGGCATGACTTGCCATCCATGGAACGCGTTCGAGCTGGCGGAAAACTGGACGACGGTGATCTGTACGAAGAGCAGCCGTTGGGAACTTATCAGCGGGAGGATCTTCAATGACCGGAGACTCGCCGTCACAAAAACTCGCGTCAAGCTCAGTCCTGAAGAGCGTGACGAATCTGCTGTTGGCGCCGATGCGGGCCGCCGCCAGTGCGTGGGACAAATTCTGGTATGCGCCGACAGATCCGACGGTCCTCGGTTTCATGCGACTGCTTGTCGGCGGCATGCTGGTCTATACGCATCTTGTCTGGGGCCTGAACCTTCCGGCATTTTTCGGTTCCGCCGGATGGAACAGCCCTGATGTTCTGGCTGTGGTGCAGGAAGGCGGCATGGCTCCATCGTTCTGGTGGTATGTTTCAGACCAATGGATGCTGCCGGTGCACTGCGTGTGTATTGGCATCCTGTTCCTGTTCTGGATCGGCTGTGCCACCCGCGTCACGTCGGTGCTGTCGATGGTCATTACGATCTCGTATTCCTACCGCGCTCACATGTCGAATTTCGGTCTCGACCAGATCAATGCGATCCTGTGCCTTTACCTGTGCATCGGCCCCAGCGGCGCTGTTCTGTCCGTTGATCGGTGGTTTAGCGTGTGGCGTGCGCGGCGTCGAGCATCGCGGAGCAAGGTGTGTTTTGCAATGCCTCCGGTGAAGCCCGCGATCACAGCCAACCTCGCCATTCGCCTGATCCAGGTTCACTTTTGCGTGATCTATGCTTATGCGGGACTCTCAAAGCTGCAGGGCGGTGCCTGGTGGAGCGGTGAGGCCGTGTGGCTGGCATTCGCCAACCTGGAGTATCAATCTGTCGATATGACCTGGATTGCCTGGTATCCATGGATCAGCGATCTGATGACGCATTCGGCCATCGTCTGGGAAGTCTCATTTGCAGCTCTGATCTGGGTGCGTCCGGTCAGGCCGATCGTGCTTGCTATGGGACTCGGTCTCCATGCCGGCATCGGCGGGTTGATGGGAATGTGGACATTCGGACTGATCATGCTCTTTGGCCATGTTGCATTCTGGCCAGTAGAAACAGTGCATTGGCTTGTGAGCCGATTGCCGCTGATGACGAGCCTGCTGGGATCAGTCCCGCTGACAGCAACCCGAGCATTAGCGGCAGCAAGCGCAGCAATCGTTGCGCTTCCGACACCCGCTGTTGCAGCAACATCCAGACAACCCGCGTTGCTGTGGGTGGACCGTGCTGTGCGCCGACGTTTGAAATGTCTTGAATACTTCTGGCAGCGAGGATTTCGTTGTCTGGTGTCTGCCGATATGCAGGAGGCACAGGCGGTGCGTGACATTACTTCTCCTGACGCAATCGTTCTGATGGGCACAGAACTTCCGGACGACGATGTTGCCGGCTTTCATCGCGATCATCACTCCCGGCCAAACGCCCAGCCTCTGTTCCTGGTGCTGACCTCCGCTCAGTCAAAGCGGCTCAATGGACGCATCCACACACCCGGCAGTTATATCATCACCGGTAAAGTGAGTCTCGGAAGCCTTCGTCGTGAAATCCAGGAAACACTTTCCGAATCTGTCGCCGCAGATTCGCAGGATTCCGCAACAATTCATACCAACGATGGAGTTAAGTGATGCCATTTTTTCATTTGCAAATGTCGCCGCGCACCCCGTTTTACGCATGCTGGTTAGTCTCACTCACGATTTGTTTCGCCGGTTGTGCTGAAAAAATTGATGAGCCGGGCGAGTTTCTTGAAGTCGCACATCGCTCTGAACGTGAATCAAAACTTCCCGAGGCCGTGGCGGCCTACAAGAGAGCGCTGGCACTCGACGACAAGAACCCTACCGCATGGTATGACCTTGGTGTTGCCTATGCCGAACTGGAGCAGTTTCCGGAAGCAATCGAGGCGTATTCAAAAGCAATCGATCAGGACAAGGGGTTGGCTCAGGCCTTTAACAACAGAGGTGCCGCGTACGCACGACTGCGACAGTTTGAACTGGCGATCGCCGACTGTGATCGCGCCATCGTGCTGGATGCGAATGATTATCTGGCGTGGCGTAACCGCGGCCTTGCGCGGCACGACAATGGTGAATTGGATGCGGCGCTCAGCGATTATGACGAATCCATCCGCATCAATGGTCGAAACGCCGAAACATATCATTATCGGGGTAACGTGTTTCTCGATCGAAAACAGTGGAGTCGCGCTCTGGAAGACTTTGATCAAGCCATTCATCTTGACGATGAAATGTCGGCGGCGTGGCTGAGTCGCGCGATCACACTGGCCAGACTGGGGCGCGGCGAAGAGGCTGATGAGGCTCGCAGTAAGGCTCAGGCACTCGGCGGCAAAGTGGATAATGTCGTGGTGGCAGACCTGCTTCCGGAGGAATCCGCTCAGCCGATCGACGACAACTCGCAGCAGCAAGCTGTCAGTTTTGTACGGGCTGCACTCACAAACGAACAACGATCCCTGGAATTGACAGACGCACCGTGGGATCTGGTCACGAAAACCGGTGACGCCGAACATAAGTACATTGTGAAAATACTGGACGATAATCATCCGGATGACAGCATCATGTTCTCAGCGAACCACCTCGAACAGCTTCAGGAACAGCCCGTTCCTACGACCTTGGTGATTGTGCGGAAAGTGCCTGGCGCTGAGAACGCCACGACTTCGACTTTCTCCATTGTCAAGACACTTGAAGACTGGACGCCTGACATCACCGCCATGAAGCCCGTGATTCTGTCGCTGTCGCTCCAGGTTGAATCCGCTGCAGCAGAGGCGAATCCCGTTGTGTCGGCAGCACCGGCCCCGAACTGATCGTGAAACGCCGATTTTCAATTGCGATATTTCGCGAACCCTGCGGTTGTCTTGGCTGTCCATTGGATGTAAACTCCGCACCGAAGTGCCTTCCGCGCAAGTGGCGAAATTGGCAGACGCGCTAGCTTTCAGGAGCTGGTGAGGCACGGAAAAACAAGCGATCGTGGCGAAATTGGCAGACGCGCATGCTTCAGGAGCATGTGGGGTAACACCCGTGCTGGTTCAACTCCAGTCGGTCGCATTACAGTGAATCAGATTGACCGATTAGTGTGAGCATCGGCACCGCCGCGCTTCCTGATTTCCTGATCAGCACCGTACGCAGCGGATTGCCCTCCTTCATGGAAGGCAAGGAGTTTTGCGTGGTTAAAAGTCGCCACGGGCATGCCCCCCTTGATCGACAGCACTCAAGGCGGGGGCCGGTGTCAGCTACTGGCTCCGCGATAGTGATTCAGGCTCCACTGAAACACACCGCGTGACACCAGCAACGCCACAGCCGCAGCAATGGCCGCGACAACGGCAAACAGGCGATCATTCAGCGTGCCGACAATGATTTGAGCGGGGACGGTCACCACCAGGAGGATCGGCACGATCCATGTGAACCCGAATTGCAGCGCTTCGCCGGTTTCGAATCGGCTGTTGTCGGTGCCGTCATAAATGCTGCGAGGGTATTGGGCGAAAATCGTGATGTAAAACCAGAAGTCATACAGCCCTTGATTCCGTCCAAACCAGATGCTTGTGCAAGCCGTCGTGATCATCATTGAATAAAAGAAGGCGACGGCGACGGCAATGTAAAACAGATACATGGCCACCTGAATCACTGAAATCGGTGATCCGATGTTGATCAGCGACCAGATCAGCAGAGCCGCTGCCAGTATGATCTGGCTGATCATCGCCAGACTCACGCGTTCCATCGAAACCAGAAACTGCGAATCGATCGGCTTAGTCAGTGCAAAATCCAGCTTTCCCGTGCGAATGTTATCACAGAACGCCGCGCAGTTGGGCATGAAGAACGCCTCAACAATGGCGTTGATGAGCATCCCGGTGGACATAAAGGCAAAATACTGGTGCTGCGACCATCCCCGGATGTGATCCACTTCCTTGTAGATCACGACGAACAATGCGACGCGGGCGAAAAACCAGAATAGCCGCGTGATGACCTGGATCATGAAGTTGGCAGGAAACATCATCTCTCGAATGAGCGAGTTTCTGACAAACATGCAGAGGACACCAGCATAAAACATCGGTCAGCCCAGGCGGAATCTGTGAAACAGCGAAGTAAATCCCGCAGTGTTTGTTCTCGCCGCGACATCGACTGCAGGCAGGATATCGGTCACGGGGGCCGGATGCAATTCGGGCGTGATTCCTGGTGAAAGCATGAGACTGTGGTGCAGGCAGTTGCTGCTCCTTCGGTTTCGATGTGACGACCCCGCCGAAACTTCAGAATTTGGAAGAGAAAATCGATCGGTCAGAGATCCTTGCCTTGAGTCCGCATGATTAGAATAAAGCGGAGTTCTCGGAATTCGGTTCTGCTTCGTATTCTTCCCGATCAACTCGATTTCAACCAGGAGCGACGTTTGCTCAGCAAAGAAACACTTGAACGATATCGTCGCATGACCACATCGGAACGTGCTTCCATCGTAGTGCAGTCGATGCGTGAGAACTGGCCAGCCATGTTCGAGGGATCGGACGAAAAGGTGGCTAAGAGATTTGAACTCCTGCGTCGGCAGAATGACGAAAGGAACCGAAATATGCTGGAAGCATTGGCGAGGACTCGAACGGATGCCTCCTGACTTGATTGTG
>JAYTAK010000368.1:0-4296 GCA_043737515.1 Candidatus Kuenenia sp.
CGGCATGAAACCGGGGCCGGAGAACTTCCCCGGTTCCATGATCCTCCGCCGATGCAAAAAAGGTCGCGTGCTCTGTCGCCAGGGCGAGGCTGGCGCGACTGCGTTTCAGATCCTGACGCGAGACGATGCACTCAAGGTGCTGCGTGCCCTGTTGCGGGGATTGTCGGCAGAAGAGGCTGCCTTCGACGAGGCGCTGAAAGAAAAGACCGGCGAACTACAGACGCAGATTGAGACTGACAAGCGTAAACCGGTCAGCACCAATCGTGGCTCGGACGACGACAGGAAAACGGAAGCCCTGCGCGCCGAGATTGTGCAGTTGCAGAAGCGGCGCGATTCATTGCAGCGAGGAAACAGCGAACGGCGACTGTCGCTGGAACGTGAAATCGAACGACTTGAACAGACTCTCAGGCTGCCCGAAAACCAGCCGGGTGCGTCACCCAGGGAAGTGGTGAATGCCAGACTGCATGTCGCATCCGGGAGCAAGCGCAAGGGGTTACTGCATCGGTTGCTGGACAAGATTCGTGGACGCAGCCGCAGCCGATCAGGGACTGCGGAACTTCCCGAATACATTCCGAACGACGGACCGCAGGATCTCAACATCAACACGCTGAGCGCGCCGATGTACGAGGGCGACTTATTTGGTGAAATGAGCTGCATGAATCTCGCGCCACGATCAGCGACGGTGATCGCCACTGAGGGTCTCGCGGATGATCCGGTCTATATGGTCGAGATGGTGCGGAACGCTCTGGATGCTTTGCGTGGAAACGCGGAATACCGAAAACGCATGGATCAGACGTATCGTACGCGCGTGATGGAGACGCAGGTGCGAAGTCTGCCACTGTTTCGCGTGCTGACAGACGACGAGTACAAATGGCTGGCTGCCAAACTGGAGCTGGTGGAGTTCGCAGCCGGTGATGTGATCTTTGACGAACATGATTCGTCAGCCGATTGCTGTTACGTCGTCCGCACCGGTGTGGTCAAAGTTTCGCAGAATCTGGGGTGTCTGCTGGGAGACAGCGAACTGCTGGATCTTCCTGCTCTTTGTCGCGAACTCCTGGTCTGCCGCACGGGTACAGCGGCGGCAGTGAAATTCTGGAATGAACTATCAGATGATTTGCACATAGTGATTGAGCGGATTGCGAAGTCCAGCACTGTGCCCGAGCACCTGCAGAAGCAGACGCTGCGACGGGCACTCAACAAGTGGATGCAGTCGTCGAAGATGCACGCAACGATGGGGCCAACGACCGATGACCTGATCGTGAACTCCGGTCTTTCGCAGTATGCAACGCTGTTTGAAGATTTTCAGGAGAAGACGGGCGATTGGTGGGAGCTGGAAGTCAGGATCTTCAATCGCGTCTTGCTGGAGAGTTTTTGTCCGACGGGAATTCGAAAACGAGCGGCGGTGTTGAACAGCCGACGGACGCTTTCCTACGCCAGTCGCGGCGAGATTATTGGTGAGATTGCGGTGCTCTGCCAAGAAGATCGAAGTGCGACTTGTCTGGCGTTTACTCATCCTTCATCTGGCCAGAAGGCTGCCACACAGGCCAATCTGATTCCGCAACGAGTCGAGGCCGTCCGCATTGGGGCGGATGTGCTGCAGGAATTGCGAGCCAGGTCTAAGCCTTTCACTCAACTCGTTGATGACATCGTCAAGTCGCGACGTGTGAGAGATCAGCTCGCTGACAAGTCGGCGGCCTCCACGCGGGCGGGCAGCCAGACAAAGGAGTTTGATGATCTGGGGCTGGCATGGGGCCAGGCGTTGATGGTGATCGATCTGGACCGCTGCACTCGGTGTCAGGAGTGCGTCAAGGCCTGTGTCGATGCGCATGAAGATGGCAGAACGCGTTTGTATCTCGACGGTCCGCGTTTTCAGAATAAGTACCTCATTCCGGTCACCTGTCGCAAGTGTCTGGATCCGGTGTGCATGATTGGATGTCCGGTCGGGGCGATCAATCGAGGAAGCGGCGGCGAGATTCAGATTGCGGACCACTGCATCGGTTGCAGCAAGTGTGCGGATCAGTGCCCGTATGGCTCCATTCAGATGGATCTGCTGGACACGGTGCAGGAACTGAGTCCGGACTTGAAGGACTTGCTGGGACCGGGATACGTTCTGCGGACTGTCCAGGAGAAGGCCGTTGTCTGCGACCTGTGCAGCTCGACTCCCAGCGGGCAACCATCGTGTGTTTACGCATGTCCTCATGATGCCGCCATTCGTGTTGACGGTTTACTGCATTTTAGTCCGTAAACAGGCGACCTTTGGAGTGCGGTGACTCGTCACCGCTTTCTTTTTCAGGTAATTTGGCTTTGGGAAAGACGTTCGTTTGTTCTGCCGACTTCACCTGAAATTGAATTGAAGTATTTGCTGTTTTCCCACGTCGATTAACAAAAATGCCGTGTTGAAAAGGCCTGACTCTACCGGATTCAATGTGCAGCTCCCGATTGGTTTTGAAGGAAAAATCGAGTGTGGGAGAATGATCGTTTAACGGCGAGGCGTAGGCGAAATTCTCTGCCGCCAACGCCTACGGCTCGCCGTTAAACGAATCAGGTGTCCGCCGACGGAGCGGCGGACCTACGTAGGCGAGCCGCTCCGTCGGCTCGCACCAGACACGGCGACGAAGACATTGATGCGGCAGAAGAGATTCGGTGGCGGGCGAAGCCCGCGCCAAGCTGATTAACGAAAAGGAAAACTCTGGTGCTGATTGATCGCTCCCACATGTCATGGGCGCTGTTTTCGGGAATCAGCCTGATTGCCGGAACGGTGTCGTACATGGCCTACGCATGGGACAATCCGAAAGGACCGTCGGGCGGATCGGCGATGGGGCTGCTCTACGGCGTCATCGGTACGTTGATGCTGCTGTTTGCAGGCTTGCTGGCTGCACGGAAACCATTGCGGATCAGGCGTATCGGCAGCGCACAATTCTGGCTGAAGGGACATCTGTGGCTCGGCACGCTGTGCATTCCCTTCATCCTGTTTCATTCTGGATTTGGCTGGGGAGGATTTCTGGAACAGTTGATGTGGGTTTCGCTGGCGATTGTCGCTGTGTCCGGGTTCTTCGGACTGGCCATGCAACAGTTTCTGCCGCGTCTGCTCTGGAATCGAACGCCCCTGGAAACCTTCGAAGCGCAGACGCCCTACCAGTGCGATCGGATGACGTTGATTGCCGATCTTCGCATCGCCGGTCTGTGCGAGTCTCCACTCGAAGTCCCAGCGGACCATTTGCAGGAGCATTTTTCCAGACTTGTCACCGCATACTCTTCGATCGTTAACGGCCCCGGCGCGAGAAACGAACAGAACGCCAGAAAACTGCTCTTGCTGCAACAGGTCTCGCCACCAGAAGTGCGGGATTTTTTCTGGGCGATGGCCAGGTACGCCAAGAGTGATGCGAAGGCCATTCGCTTCGAGGGCGATTTTCCTGAACTGCTGGTAACAACCTATGCTGGCCTGAAAGTAACGACGGTCGAGACGGCGACGCAAATAACCGCACCAATAGGTGTGCCACATGCCGCAGCAGTGGCTCCGGAGCAACCAAAGCCTGTTGAACATCCTGCGGCAGACAAATTGAAAGCGTCCGTAGTCACGGGTGCGGCTCGCAAAACATCCCAGCCCGATCCTGGCGAGAAGACTCCGGAGGCGACCGCTGCTGCTGAAGCTCCAAAACTTTCGCCTCTCGAAATGATGAAGAGGAAGGCGGCCGAAAAGGCGAAGGCTGCTGCTGAGGTGTCCGCCAGCGAGACTCCGAGTCCCGCCAGCAAAGTTGGGGAGACGACTGCAGCAAGTCCGCCGACGGAGACGGCTGCGGCGGAACCACCGAAACTTTCGCCTCTCGAAATGATGAAGAAGAAGGCGGCGGAAAAGGCGAAGGCTTCGACACCGGCAGACAGTGTCGCAGCTTTGAGTCCTGCTATCACCGCTGCAGAGACTGCGGCAGCAAGTCCGGCGACTGATATCAAAGCAGTGAGCCCGGCCAAACGTTCGCCTCTGGAGCTGCTGAAGAAAAAAAATCCCGAGGCAACGAGTCCGGAAACGCAATCCGCCGAGACAGCGAAAACTCTGTCGCCGCAATTATCCACGGTGAAGGGCACGGCTGCAGGTCAACCCGCGACCGCGAATCGCACAACGACAACGCTGGACAAACCTGTGCAGCCGACTGTTTTGGAAAAGCAACTGCTCCGAAGCGTTTACCTGAATCATGTGCGACCTTTTCTTGCCGAAAACCGTTCACGACATTCAGTCCGCAAATCACCATTGCTTTCGGCGGTGGAAGCACAACGACTGTTTCATCAGCATGAAGCCAC
>JAYTAK010000369.1:0-1816 GCA_043737515.1 Candidatus Kuenenia sp.
CGTAAGCGTCCGGGGAACCCATTCTTGCCAGGGTCGGTAGTCTTGCGGCCGGTGAATTCCGGTTTGTGGACTTTTTCTGGCGAGGTGAGGTATGAGCGAGCGGGAGCAGGTTTGGCGTGAGCGGATTGAGTTGCAGCCGTGGTCGGGACTGACGGTGGCCGAGTGCTGCGAAGAGGCGGGCGTTTCGGTTGCCTCATTCTATCGGTGGAAGAAACTGCTGACGGAGCCACAAGGTCCTCGGCGATTACGATCGACGCGACGAACGGAAGTGCAGGCATCAGGTCCACAGAAGCGAACGTCTCAGTTTGTGCCGATTGCCCTGCGAGATTCTTCGACGAGTCCCAGTCCTCCACAGAGCATCGCTTCGGTCAATGGCAGCATCGTGCGTATTGAACTGCCCAACGGGGTGCTGATTCATGTGTCCGACAATCTGGATGGTCAGCGGCTGGGCGATGTGATCATCGCGGCCGGTCAGATCCACAGCGTTCATGCCGACATGACAACGCACGATCTGTTTCAGCATGAGGTGTTGTCATGCTGAGCCTGCCATCACGCACAAAGATGTTTCTCTGCATGAATCCTGTGGACATGCGGAAGAGCTTTGATGGACTGTTCGGAATCGTGCAGCAGGAGTTCCAGCAGGATCCGCTCAACGGACATTTGTTCCTGTTCGTCAACAAGCGACGTGATCGCATGAAGGCCATTTTCTGGGACGATGATGGATTCGTGATTTGGTACAAGCGACTTGAAGTAGGGACATGGCAGCTACCCGGATCGGCATCAACAACGCTTGAGCTGGAAGCTCACGAACTGGCGATGATCCTGCGCGGGATTGATCTGAAGTCGGCGCGGCGACGCGCGAGATATCAGCCACCAGTCGCTGTCTGAATCACGTCAGTAACATTCCAGACGGCTCTCGAACGGGCCACTCTTCATCATCGAAGAGTGGCCCGTTCTTCGTTGTCGGCGCCGCATAAAACAATTTCAAAATCCTTTGAGAAAAATGAACTGATTGACCTGGTGCCATAGCTCACCATGCGCTACATAG
Source organism: Candidatus Kuenenia sp. (assembly GCA_043737515.1). GTDB lineage: Bacteria > Planctomycetota > Planctomycetia > Planctomycetales > Planctomycetaceae > SXXK01. Next base: position 1,049 of record JAYTAK010000369.1, read on the forward strand.
TCGGCCCATGGCGGAATCACTTTCCTTTCCCGGCGACCTTGCAGAGTGCCATCGGCTGATGGCACAGCAGCAGGCTTTGTTCGCAGGATTGGAACAGAGGGCCGCTGAGCAGCAGGCGACGTTCGCTGAGCAGCAGCGGCGGTACAGCGATCTGAAACAGGTTCTGGATCGCACTGCAAAGGATCTCGATCGGATTCGCGAAGAGCATCAAAAAGCGATCGACGAACTGCGTTTGTTTCGCCGCTGGGTGTACGGCTCGCGGCGTGAGCGGCACGTTGCTGATGCAAAGCAGCAGCATCTGTTTGAAATGGGCGCGTTGTTTGCCGAGCCCTCGCCATCCCCGGCCGACGGTGAAGTCCCTTCCAGTGCCGAAGACGCAGTACAGACTGCGGCTGCTCAGGAGAAAGCTGCCCGTCGTCGAAAAAAGCGTGCCGACAGAAAGCTGTGTCTGGATGCGTTGCCGCAGATTGAACATGATCACGATGTGTCGAAGGAAGAGAAAGTTTGCGGTGAGTGCCAGCGCGACAAGACGTGCATAGGCGAAGAGATCAGTCGGGTGCTGGAGTTTGTGCCGGGACAACTGGAGGTTCACAACCACCATCTGAAGAAATACGCCTGCACGTGCGGTCAATGCGGAGTCACGACGGCACCAGTTCCGATGAAGCCGATCGAAAAGTGCATTGCGGGGCCCGGCCTGCTGTCCTCATTGATTGTCAGCAAGTGCGGTGATCATCTGCCGACGTATCGCAGCGAAGATATTCTCGTGCG
>JAYTAK010000370.1:0-9912 GCA_043737515.1 Candidatus Kuenenia sp.
CCCGGTTCTTGCACCACAAACCGGGGCTAGCGCCCTGCGGCTAATTGGGTTGCGGGCGAAGCCCGTGCCAAGGTAAAACGAATCCTGCCACCTGTGGCCAGTACCGGAGGGCCGACGCCACTCCGCTCTCCCGCCAACTGCTAACTGCCAACTGAAAACTGAAAACTGCCAACTCAATCATGCAGAACATCCTCGTTACCGGTGCCGCCGGCTTTATTGGAATGCAGACAGCCGCTCGCCTGCTTGATCGCGGAGACACCGTCGTCGGCATGGACAATCTCAACGACTATTATTCCCCGCAGCTCAAACTGGACCGACTAGCGCAACTGACAGGCCGCCCCGGTTTTCAATTTGAAAAACTGGCGCTGGAAGATCGGGACGGTATGGCGAAACTATTCGAAGCTCACAGGTTCGACAGCGTCATTCATCTGGCCGCTCAGGCTGGAGTGCGCTATTCGATCACCAATCCGCACGCTTACGTGGATTCGAATCTTGTCGGGTTCGTGAACATTCTGGAATGTTGCCGACATCAGCAGGTTGATCATCTGACCTACGCGTCCTCCAGTTCTGTGTACGGGGCCAATCGGAAGATTCCGTTCTCCGTGGACGATCGAGTCGATCATCCGATCAGCCTGTACGCCGCCACAAAAAAGGCCAACGAGCTGATGGCCCATACCTACAGCCATCTGTACGGTATGCCGACAACGGGTCTGAGGTTTTTCACGGTCTACGGCCCGTGGGGACGACCGGACATGGCGATGTGGCTCTTCACCAAAGCCATTCTGAACGACCAGCCGATCGACGTCTTCAATCACGGCCGGATGCAGCGCGATTTCACGTATGTGGCGGATATTGTGGAAGGCGTCATTCGGACAAGTGACACGATCCCGTCATCGCAGCCAGTCAACGCCACTACTGACGATTCGCAAACCTCCGCACCGTACCGAGTCTATAACATTGGCAACAACCAGCCAGTCGAACTCATGTACCTGATTGAGACGCTCGAAAAGGCGCTGGGGCGCCAAGCCGTCAGGAACATGCTGCCCATGCAACCCGGCGACGTCCCTGCCACCTTCGCCGACATTGACGCACTGCAGCGCGACGTCGGATTCCGCCCCAGCACGCCGATCGAAGAAGGAGTGCAGAAATTCGTGGACTGGTACAGAAAGTACCACAACTGCTGAAGACTTTCTGCTACCGCCGTTCACGTTTGTCTGATTCGCCACGCCTGTTCCTGACCGCCCATTCAAGGACGGCCAGTCTGAACTGAGGCTGGATGATACAGCTCAGATGCCCTTGCCCCCTTGATCTCAATCACCGGCCAGTCTATCTCACTTGAAAACGACTTTTGCGTCTGGGTCCGGCTTGTATATGACTTCACGTCCAGGTTGCCACTCACCGTCTTTCAGATATTCTGTCTTCACGTGCAGCGCTCCGCTCGGCAATAGCTCGCTGATTCCTTTGACTTCCGTGACACCTCCGGCACTGCCCGTGACCGACTCGTGCGTGATCAACTTGCCGTCCTTGAAATCCACGCTGCCCACGGTCATGAAACCCGCAGTTGTGAAATAGTGATAGGTGACAACCTTTTTCACCTCGTCCCACATGAAAATGGTTTCACCACCGTAGGCTCCGTCATTCACCGAATGCATGACACGGACCGCCTTTCCGTTTAACGCCCGCTCCCACCGCGACACGTCCACCATCGGCTTTTCAGGTTTGCTGTTCTCGAACTCGCCCCTAAAAGTCGTATCGAGGAATGGGCGAAGTGGCTCCAATTGTGGAGCGAGCGAAGGCAAGTCGGCACCGCAAAGATCCATCGTGGCTGACACCCAACATGCCAGAACAGACAAACACCACAGCGTTTTCATAGAAGTACCCCGGAGTCTGGATTGAGTTCACTGTTTTTTTGAACCATTCGTGCGATTAAATGTCTCGGTATTGCAGGCATGGTAACGTGAAATTTCGACGTGGTGAACTGTCATCCGGGTATAGCGAAAGATTGTTTTGAATGTCCAGTCGCGTAATCGGGACCATGTCAAAGCCGCATGAAACGGGCTGCCTGTCAAGGGAGCATTTGTAAACTCAGGGCGTCACAATCCTCCTTATGGCTGGCGCTCGCGAGCCAGGTAACGGTTGGACTAATCATCGTTCAAATTCGTCCAATGATCGCCGGATACTCAGCGAACGCTTGAGATGTCCCGTTTCATTCCCCTATGATGTGCCACGCCTTACGGACGTCAAACGGGAGCGACGCGATCCGAGACCCCTGTTGAATTCAGGCAGCAAATGACCTCCGAATCCGAACGAACCACACGACAAGAACGCATCGATCCGAAGCTCCACGCCAGCGGCTGGATTGTGACGCCTTTTCATCCGGCGAAACCGCTATCCTTCTACTCGAACCATGCGATCACCGAATATCCGACCGCCAACGGTCCGGCCGACTACGCTCTGGTTGTGGATGGAGCAATTCTGGGGATTGTGGAAGCCAAGAAACTCACCGTCAGTCCCTCCGGTGTGCTGGTGCAGGCGGAGCGTTATTCCGAAGGCGTCTCAGAAAGCCCGCTGAACTATTCGGGATTCCGCGTCCCTTTTCTCTACTCCACAAATGGACAGACCGTTCGCTTTCACGATGTTCGAGATCCACTGAATCTTTCGCGACAAATCCAGACCTTTCACTCTCCTGCGGCCCTTCGAGAACTTTTCGCTCGCAGTAATGAAGGCCACATCTGGCTGGCTGGCAATCCACCCAAACATACCCGTTTGCGCGACTACCAGAAGGCCGCCAACACCGAAGTCGAAAATGCCATCATCGCAGGCAGACGACAGATGCTCGTCGCGATGGCCACGGGCACCGGAAAGACATTTATGGCCGTCAATCAGTGCTATCGACTGCTCAAATCGAAAACTGCCCGACGAATCCTGTTCCTCGTTGATCGCCGAGCCCTGGCAGCTCAGGCCGTTCGTGCCTTCTCCGTCTTTGAACCGGAACCAAACAAGAAGTTCGACCAGATCTTCGAAGTCTACAGCAACAAGTTTCAGAAAGATGACTTCGGAGAAGACGAACCATTCGACCCGAAGATCATGCCGCGAGATTATCTGCTGAATCCTCAGCCGAAACACACGTTCGTCTATGTCTGCACCATCCAGCGAATGGCGATAGAAATCCTTGGCCGACAGGCTGTCTTCTCAGAAGACGGCGATGACATCGACGATGATGCCGAACCGCTCAACATTCCGATTCACGCATTCGACCTCCTGTTTGCTGACGAATGCCATCGAGGATACACGTCAGCCGAACAATCGTTCTGGCGAGCCGTTCTTGATCACTACGACTCCATCAAAGTCGGGCTCACAGCGACACCGGCATCACATACCAAAGCCTACTTCAAGGACGTCGTTTTTCGTTACACCTACGATCAGGCCGTACGCGAAGGCCATCTGGTGGACTGGGAGCTGGTGAAGATCAAATCGAATGTTCGCATCAATGGCGTGTTTCTGAAAGAAGGCGAAACGATTGAACACGTCGATCTTCAGTCGGGTGCTCGCGAACTGGATGCTCTGGAAGATCATCGCGAATTCGCTCCTTCGGAACTTGAGCGACTTGTGACGTCCCCGGATTCCAATCGCAAGATCCTGCTGGAACTGAAGAAATATGCGGAGGCTCATGAGAAAGAACATGGCCGATTCCCCAAGACGCTGATCTTTGCGGCGAACGACCTGCCACATGCGTCCCATGCCGACGAGCTTGCGGAACTGGCTCGTGAGATCTTTGACCGCGGCGAAGGCTTCGTGCGAAAGATTACCGGACGAGTCGATCGGCCATTGCAACGCATCCGTGAGTTTCGAAATCGTCCGAACCCCGGCATTGCAATTACCGTGGACCTGCTCTCCACCGGCGTCGATATTCCGGACCTGGAGTACATCGTCTTCCTCCGACCTGTCAAATCCCGCATCCTCTTCGAACAAATGCTGGGCCGCGGCACACGCCTGGGCGACAAGCACCCCGACAAGTCGCATTTCACGGTCTTCGACTGCTTTAACGGCACACTGGTCGATTACTTCAAAAACGCCACAAACATGACCTCGGAACCACCCAGCTCGCCGACACGCACGATTACTGAAATCATCGAAGCCATCTGGGCCAATAAGGATCGCGACTACAACATCCGCTGTCTGGTCAAGCGGCTCCATCGCATCGACAGGCAGATGGCTGCGGAAGCACGCGACATGTTTGCCGCTTTCCAGATCGTGGACGGAGACGTTGGAAAATACGGCACGCAACTGCCCGGTCGCCTGAAAGCCGATTTCACGACCACAATGAAACGGCTCCGGGATCGCGATTTTCAGGATCTGCTGGAAAACTACCCACGGTCACAGCGGACATTCGTGCGAGCAATCGTCACTGTGGATGAAGTGTCATCGGAACACCTCATTCGTGACGGGCTCGGGCGAGAACACAAGCCGGAAGATTACCTGGAAATGTTCTCCCGCTTTGTTCGCGAGAATCCGGCTCAGATTGAGGCCGTTCAGATTCTTTTGAATCGTCCGGCAGACTGGAGCACACTGGCATTGAGGGAATTGCGAGAAAAGTTGATCACCGCACCGGAGCGGTTCACGCTGGAAGCACTTCAGAAGGCGCACGAGGCTCACTATCGCAAGTCGCTCGTGGATATCATCTCGATGGTGAAACACGCGGCGGCTGAACAGAATCCACTGCTGACAGCCATCGAACGAGCAGCAAAAGCCGTCGCTCAAATCACACAAGGACGAACGTTCACTTTCGATCAGCAACAATGGCTGGACCTCATCCGGAATCACCTCGCGGAAAACCTGTCTATTGACGCAGAAGATTTCGATGTGATTCCGTCGCTGGAAGGGGCTGGCGGCTGGGGTAATGCGAATCGAGCGTTTGAGGGAAAACTCGAATTGATGTTGCGGCAATTCAACGAAGCCCTCGCGGCGTAGAATCCATCAGCCGCAGGGCGTTAGCCCCCGGTTCAAAAACCTGATCGTCAAATCCTACAACATCCGAACCGGACGCTAACGCGTTCCGGCTGATTGATCCACATACACAATTAAATCATGAACGACGAACCACTTGCTTTCTATATCACCTGGACCGCTTACGGAACGTTCCTGCAAGGAGACAAACGAGGATGGCGAAAATGGCGAAAGGGCCATCAGTCTCCACAACCGCTGCTCGCCGTCTGGCGGGCGGAGCGGCTCAAACATGATGTGATCCTGCTCGACGAACCGCAGCGCGAGCGAACAAACGATGAGATCAACCGCTTGGCCGAATATCGTGGCTGGAAGTGCTGGGCTGCGAATGCACGCAGCAACCATGTTCCTGTCGTGGTTACAGCACCAGGATATTCGGGTGCCAAAGTACGCGATCAGTTGAAAGCAAACTGCACCCGAGTCCTGCGAGAGTGTTTACCACCTTTCGTGGATCGACCCGTATGGACTGCGGGAGGCGACTGGCAATGCATCAATACTGAGGATGACCTTGAGACGGTCATCGCCTACGTCCTGGAAGCGCAAGATCGCAAGCATTTAGAGTAGCTCCATCAGCCGCAGGGCGTTAGCCCCCGGTTCAAAAACCTGAACACCAAACCAAAAACAAAAAACCGGACGCTAACGCGTTCCGGCTGATTTGATATAGAATCAATTGACCATGTCTGACGTCGTATCCAAACTCTGGGGCTTTTGCCACACGCTTCGCCATGATGGCATCGATTACGGCGACTACATCGAACAAATCACTTTCCTGCTCTTCCTGAAGATGGCCGACGAACGCGGCGTCGATATTCCGAAAGGCTGCGGCTGGCCGGATCTACGGGACAAAGCGGGCACTGATCTGACGGATTCGTACATCGATGTACTTCGCAAGCTGGCCAAACAGCCGGGCATCATTGGCGATATCTACGCGGAGGCTCAGTCACGCTTCAACAAGCCCGTCAACCTCAAACGGTTGATCAACCTCATTGACGAAACCGAATGGACGTCGCTGGGCATTGACATCAAGGCCGCCTGTTACGAAGGCTTGCTGGAAAAATCGGCGGCAGAAGGAAAGAAAGGCACCGGCGGAATCTTTACACCACGCGTGCTGATCCAGTCCATCGTGCGAGTCATGAAACCCGATCCGCGAGTCCACAAAGAATTCACCATTGGTGACCCCGCCTGTGGAACCGGAGGATTCCTTGTCGCCAGCCACGAATGGCTGGTCATGCCAAAGGACAAAGGCGGAGCCGGTGCGGGAGCGATGGATCGGGATGTGGCCAAACGAGTCAAACGAAAAACCTACTTCGGCCAGGATCTGGTGGCTCGCCCCAGACGAATGGCGTTGATGAATCTGTATCTGCACGGCGTTGAACCACAAATCATCCTCGGCGACACAATCTACGATCCTCCGTCCGGCCCAAAGTTCGACGTCATCCTGACCAATCCGCCGTTCGGGACCAAAGGAGCCAATCAGGCTCCGAATCGCGACGACTTTACCATCGAGACCAGTAACAAGCAGCTCAACTTCGTGCAACACGTCGTCAACACGCTGAAGCCGGGCGGGCGAGCCGCGATGGTGTTGCCGGACAACTGTCTGTTCGAGGGCAAGGCGGGCGAGGTTTTTTCCATCTTGATGCAGGACTGCAATCTGCATACGGTGCTGCGTCTGCCGCGCGGCACATTCACCCCGTACAGCCAGGGCGTGAAGGCCAACGTCATCTTCTTTCAGAAGGGGCTGCCGACCGAGCACGTCTGGATTTTCGACGCTCGCAGCAACGTCCCCGGCATCACAAAGAAGGATCGGCCGCTCAGCCCGCAGCATTTCGCCGAGTTCGAGCAATGCTACGGCAACGATCCGAACGGCCAGTGCAAGCCGAAGCGCAAAGACCTGGGCGAGACTGGCCGCTTCCGTCGCTTCCACGCGACCGAGATTGCCGAGCGGTCGTACAAGCTCGACATCACCTGGCTGAAGGACGAGTCGCTGGAATCGAGCGACGACCTCCCCGACCCGCAGGACCTTGCCACCGAAGCGATCACCGCACTGGAAGCGATCGTCGGCGACCTGCGTGACATCGTCGCCCTCATCGAGCAGGAAGAGGGTGTCGAGGTATGAGCGTATCACGCCGCGTCATCATCATCGCTGGCCCGAATGGAGCGGGCAAAACGACTTTTGCAAAAGCATTTCTGCCCAACGAAGCAGCATGTCCCCGTTTCATCAATGCCGATCTGATCTTCCTGAAACTCCGTTCGGTGAAACTCGCGTTGGCCCGCGTGAAAGCACGAGTTGCCCAGAGAGGTCACCATATCCCCGCCGACATAATTCGACGAAGATTTCGGCAAGGCTGGGAGAACTTCGAGACTCTGTATCGCCCGCTCGTCAATCACTGGGAGCTTTACGATAATTCCGAGAACAGCCAAATCCTGATCGAACAGGGAGACAATCCATGAATCGCACACCGGCGACAAAGACCAAGCGACAACCCATGGCGCTGGCCGCGCTGAAGCGAGCGTCGAAACAAGCTGTAGAATTGGCCCGCCAAACGAAGACTCCTGCCTGGGTGTTAGAAGACGGCAAGTTGGTTGATGCAGCACGGCCACAGCGCAAAACGCGGAAGAAGAACGATGATATGTGACATTCAGCGACGCCCACATCAGCCGCCGGGCGTTAGCCCCCGGTTCCTGAACGCCACGCCAACGATGCAGCACAAACCGGACGCTAACGCGTACCGGCTGATTGTGGGGGCAACGCTATGAACGTCTGGTCAAAACCCAACCGGGAGGGCGAGGCTCCCGCCGAGCCGGAGCGCGACGGAAGCGAGTTGCCGGAAGGATGGGCCTTGGCTCAATTGGATGACGTGTGTTCCAAAATTCAAGACGGCACGCACCATTCTCCGAAGAATCAATCGAGGTCTGGGAAGTACAAGTACGTCACTGCGAAGAACATCAAGGTCTGGGGAATCGACCTGTCGGACATCACCTATGTCGATGAAGCGACCCATCGCGAGATATACCAGCGATGCGATCCGAAAAGAGGTGACGTCCTCTACATCAAAGACGGCGCTACGACCGGGATCGCGACAGTAAACCCGTTCGACGAAGAGATCAGCCTTCTTTCGAGCGTGGCGCTGTTGAAGCCGTTCGTGAACGCACTCGATTCGACATACCTGAAGTGTTGGCTTAACAGCCCCGCCGGGTATCGCAGCATGACCGAGCAAATGTCGGGAAGCGCGATTCCGCGTCTCATTCTACGAACAATCCGTGCGTCACATATTCCCATTGCCCCATTGGCGGAGCAGCGGCGGATTGTGGGGAAGCTGGAGTTGCTGTTGGGGAAGGTGTCGTCGAGCCAGCAGCGTCTGTCGCGAGTTCCGGGTCTGCTGAAACGCTTCCGCCAATCCGTCCTCGCCGCCGCCTGCTCCGGCAAACTCACCGCCGACTGGCGCGAGGAGAACGACTGCGTTGAACCAGCACAAGACTTGATTGCACGCATGGCATCACAACGACGCGAGCGATACCACGAGTTGTGTGTCGCTGCAAAGAACGCAAAGCGAGGCAAGCCGCAAGAATTCGACAACATCGAACCATCAGTTCGCACGGACCTCGACACGTTTGACTTGCCATCCGATTGGAGTTGGGTTGATCTTCGCTTCGTAATGACTGTTGACGAGCCGTTCTGTTACGGCGTCGTCCAACCTGGGCTGAACGAACCGAGCGGCAATCTTCTCGTGCGCGCTGGCGACCTTCAGAACGGTACCGTCAGCCTTTCAGAGCTACGCCGAATCCCGGCCGACATTGACGCCGACTACGAACGGTCGCGACTCAAAGGCGGCGAATTGCTCGTCACCGTGGTTGGCGCTGGGATTGGCACCGTGGCAATCGCGCCCGCGTCCTGCGCCGGATTCAATATTGCGAGAGCAGTGGCCAAAGTTCCAATTCGCGACGTGTCAGCCGAGTATGTTTTTCAGTGGTTCAACACAAGCAAGGCGTTGTCATGGATGGTTGGCGACGCGCGCGAGGTCGCTCGACCAACACTCAACCTCGAACAACTCAGGACGATTCTCGTCCCGCTTCCCCCGCTGGCCGAGCAACAAGAAATCGTGCGTCGCGTCGAAAAGCTGTTCGCGTTCGCGGACCAGATCGAGGCACGGCTGAAGCAGGCGCAAGTACACGTCGATCGCATCACGCAGTCGCTCTTACGAAAGGCATTCCGAGGCGAACTCGTCCCCACCGAACACGCCCTCGCCACCGCCGACGACCGTGAATACGAATCCGCGTCAGCACTGCTCGCACGCATCCAGACCACCGCACCAACCGAATCGCAACAGCCCCCACAAAAACGTCGTCAGGTCAGGAGCAAATAGCACCAGTCTCCCAATCCGAAACGATCAGCCGCAGGGCGTTAGCCCCCGGTTCTTAACCGAAACAAAAAACCGGACGCTAAGGCGTTCCGGCTGATAGAGGCGAACTGCTCGAACGCATCCAGACCACCGCGCGAACCGAATCGCAACAGCCCCAACAAAAACGTCGTCCGGTCAGGAACAAATAGCACCATTGTCCCAATCCAAACTATCAGCCGCAGGGCGTTAGCCCCCGGTTTTGAACTGAAACCAGGGAACCGGACGCTAATGCGTTCCGGCTGATAGAGGCGAACTCGTCCCCACCGAACACGCCCTCGCCACTGGGCTTGAGCGAATGGTATTCACTGACGCTACCGGATTCTATGTGCGTGATTTATGGGAACGTCATTCGTTTAACGGCGAGCCGTAGGCGTAGCCGACAGAGAACGTCGCCTGCGGCTCGCCGTTAAACGAAAATGGAGACGGAGTATGTCCCTTCGCGCAGCAACTACAAGGGTGAGGATCGCCTCAAAAATCTGGTTCATCGACAAATCACGCGGCACCTTTG
>JAYTAK010000371.1:0-4293 GCA_043737515.1 Candidatus Kuenenia sp.
ATTCGCCTCTTTCCGCACCAACTGAGCCGCAAGCACCCAACGACTCGTCAGACTTCTCATCTGAATTCTTCTCAGAAAAACAACACTCTTAACGTTTGCCGAGCCGAGCCCGATTCAACTTTCTGCATCCGGAGCCTTCCCATACCGACGCGGATCGCTCATCCTCGGTCATGCTGGACAACAATTGGCTCATTGTGATAATAGCGAACTGATGAAACATGGCCCGCGATTCGACCTTGATCAAGGAGACACAGCATGCCCGAAAACTTCGCTACGCATCAAACCATGGCCGTGGTGATCGATCACGAATCTGTCCGTGTCCTGCATCCGCTCAACGATGTCGATGCGCTGGTGCTGCAGGCGTGTTCGGCGGAGGATCCGGCAGCATGGGATGACGTCGCCATGGTCTGGCCGCGTTATAAGTTTCATCCGGAGAACACAGAATTCGCCGATGGCTTCCCGCTTCGTCAGACCAGCCTCGCCGACGCCATCGCGCTGCTGGCAGACGTTCCGGCGTGGTTCGTGCTGGATCTGAAACAGCGGCGAGTTCTCACCGGCGGTCAGTTCCCGTTGCTGCGACTTCGGCACACGCCCATCGACGAAGACGGCCCGCTGACTCACAGCACTGTGCTTCCGCCCTGGTGGGAATTGCTGCAGCATGTTTCTCCGGACACAATCAGCAGCCCGCGTTCAGCACCGCTCATCATTCCCGATCCGCGCCGCGATGTGCTGTGGGGTTCCACGCTGACGCGCTGCTTTGCCGAGCGGATGCTGGCGCTGATTCACAGCGGGGAAGAGTGGATCGGCAAAGGCTGGGAAGACCAGCCGTGCGGTCGTCACGATCTGACTTTGAGCGTGCATCGTGACTGGCTGATGACACCACATACCGAACTCAACGGCGGCATCCCGCGAGATTGTCTGCACATCGGGAAAGACTGGATCTCGGACCTGGCGGATGGCCAGACATTTCGAGTCTATCAGAATGAAGCTCCAGTGCCGATTCCTGTGGAATTATCGACCTTCGAATCCGCCGCGATGGGTCTGCATGAAGTTGTTCTGTACTTCGATGCCTGCCGCGAAACGATTCAAGCAGGATGGTTGTGGCTGCTGGAAGACCAACAGCGAATCGCACGCCCTGACGCATCGCAGGCACTGGCGAAGGCAATGGAGGAGTTTCTTGCGAAGTGGCGAATGAGCCCGTTTGAGGGCGAAGAATCACCGGAGGAAATCATCCGCTGTGAACGCATTCGGATTCCTCTGGTCAGCACTGGTGGTCACATGATCGATTGTGATTGCCCGATCTGTCAGATGATGGCCGATGAAAGTTTCGGGCCGAGCATCCGTGGCTTCGACGGGCATTCCCTGGATGTGGACGACGATTTCGCGTTTTCCATCCACGCGACGCACGAGGCATGGGAAGCCCAGCAGAAAGAGTATGAGGAAATGAACGCCCGCATCGAAGCCGATCGAAAGCGGCGCGAAGAGCTGGGTGAAGACGCCGAAGATCCATTGAGTTCGCCGTGGAAGAGCACCTTCATTGGCGAAGAGAAAATACCCGGTAACAACCTGGGCCATCTCGGCATGGCGTTTCTGGTCGCCGAAATCGTGGGCTGGCTGAAGACGGCGAAGGCAGAACAATCGGACATCGACTTAGTCAACGCCGCATTTCGGGATTATCGGCTGACTTCGCAGCCAACCGATCTCGCAGCGGCTGCTGAGCAGCTCAAACAGACTCTGGAACAACTGGCCGCAAAGCATCCAGATCTCATCGGTCGTGCCGCAGATCTTCAGAGTCGCATTGACGAACGCCTGAGAACGCCAGCATACAATGATCAGGACTTTGATGTGCCGTTTTGAACGATGAAGCAAAAACCTGATCAGGTCGCATCACGCCGTTCCGCATTCGCGGAGTCTCGTCGATTCAGCACCTGCCTGCGCGTCTCCAGAATACTCACCACCGAAAAATCGTCTGCCTCGAAAATGATCTGCGTCACCGGCCATTCTCCCGAGTCACGCTTTTCGCGAAGGTATTCGGTGGCGTTGAACCAGCGGATGCGGCCGTCGGACGTGCGGATCACGAGCATCACCGGATACCTCTGATCGGCCCAGTATTCCGCCCAGCGGGGCTTCTTGATATCGAACACTTCCACTCTGTCCCGCTGACGATCCCGCAGATACGAATCGCCGGACTTGAGCTGCAAATACAAACGCTCGCCCGTGGCATGGCCTTCGTCGTCTTTGAATTCGATTTCCCCGTCGATGCCGTGATCGGAATTCGTGTAGGCCCGGTAAATCTGGCCCGCCTGTCCGGTGATCGTGCGCGCGTGACCTTCCAGAATCAGCTCACGGCTTTCGTTGTCGATCGAGATCAGCGACGCTTCCCGCAGAGCCCGCACGCGGTTCTTGAATTCATCCGATGCAAACTTCTGCTCGATCGCATCCCACAGAGCAATCTCAGCCTTGCACTTGCGATTCGTACACGTCACCACGGCCTTTTCGCCGTCTTCTTCCAGAGCGGATCGTGTTTCTTCGTCATCCAGAAACGGCCGACCGCACTTCCCGCACAGATAGTGACGCGTTCGCTGCCAGTCCTCGCCTTTTTCTTTGACGTGTTCATGCACGTAGCGAAACAGCAGCACCTGATCATCCTGCGGAGCCTTGTGGTCGCAGTGAACCAGCAACGCACCACGGCCTTCTTTGCCGCGAGTCAACTGCACCGCCACATGAGCCCCCGAATCGACTGTGAACTCCGCATAATCCTTCCACAGACGCTGACTCGTGAAACCCGAGACATGATGCAGCCGCACGACCAGCGTGGCATAGACATCATCCAGAAAACCGGCAAACTCATACGTCGCCAGCAACGGTGGACTATCCGGGTCCGCTGGTCGTTCCACGCCGAAGAACGCCGGAAACACCAACTGAGTTCCCTTCTCCGTCTTTTGCTGAATGCACAGTCCGCGTTTGACAAACGTCTGGTGCATCGCCTGCAGCAGCACCGCTTCATCGGCAGGCGGCAAACGCTGCATGCCTTCATATTTCAGGTTGCCAGCTTCCACGTCATCTTCGGCGATGATCCCTAACGCATTGGCGGAATCCCGCAAAGTTCGAATCACGGCACCGGCGTAGCAGTTGATTTTCTCCGGCTGCAGCAGCAGGAAGTCGCCGAAGTCCAGATTCCACACCAGCCCCGGTGCCGCCAGATGACCGACGACGCTGGTCAGTTGAGCCATCGAGAAGTTCAGATCGGGCAACATCAACCGCAATTGCTGATCCAGATCGCCCAGCCGAATCAGCACCTTTCCTGCGTCGCGGAGACCGAGGATGCCGGTCTTCAGGCTGTCGAAGGTTTCGTTGCTGACGACGATTTCCAGCTTGTCCCAGTTGATGTGATTGCCAATCGCGTTTTCGAGTACGTCGATGCCGATGTTGGCTTTGGCACTGGTTTCTATGTAATCGGCAAATCCGCGGTTTATGCGTAATTCGTCGAGTGCAGCCTTGCTGGTTCGCAGTCCGCCAACGTCCGTGCGAGCGGCCACCAGCAGCTTTTGATAATCGCCCCGAGCCGCTCGTTTGATGTCATGATCCCACCGACCCAGCAGATCAAACAGTCGGTCACTCTGCGGATCGAACACCAGCACGACCAACGCAGCTTTGTCCATGAACATTTGATGGACCAGGCGATAATCTGACTGTCCCGCGAAATCCCACAACCAGACTTCCCGCTGAATCCCGTCTTCGGTCACGCTCTGACCGGCCTTCAGTTGCATGCCCCAGCCATTGTCCGTGTGTTCGACGTTCAGTCGCGTTGCCCAGTGGCCGTCCGTGGATTCCGTGGGTTCCCATTGTCCCGTGGCTATCCGCATGGCGAGACCCGTCTTGCCGGACTTGCTTTCTCCCACCAGCAAAACCTTGGCGTTGACGTACCGAGCAGTGCTGCGTGTCCCGCTCGGATGTGCGGCCGTAACTCTTTGCCAGAACCGCAGCACACCGTTCTTTGCTGCTGAGACGAATGCGAACGGACCATCGGGCGTCAACGCCACGGACCTGACCGGATTCGTATGTCCTTCGAGAGTTGCGGTACACGTGTGTGTTTTGAGGTCCCAGACTTTGACGGTGTTGTCATCGGCTCCGGAGACGGCCGTGGTTCCATCGGGCGTCAACGCCACGGAATTGACGCCACCGGCATGTCCTTCGAGGGTTGCGGTACACGTGTGTGTTTTGAGGTCCCAGACTTTGACGGTGTTGTCATCGGCTCCGGAGACGGCCGTGGTTCCATCGGGCGTCAACGCC
>JAYTAK010000372.1:0-1815 GCA_043737515.1 Candidatus Kuenenia sp.
GATGATCATCACCAGACAAGAAATCCGGAAGGCGTTTTCGCCACTGCGGAGCTTGCCTCCGTAGGGCGCTGATCAATGGAATCACGGCTCCATGCGGACTCGATTGCGAAGACCATATAGATCGTCATAGAATTCAGCGGTGAACCGCCGTTGGCATTCCGCCGGGATGACGACGAGTCCCGAACATTTGAAGGAAGATCATGATGCTTGAGCTACATTCCGCAACGCTGGTCCCTGTGCTGGGGGCACTGGATTTTACGCAATTGCTGCTGGCAGGCGTGGCGGTGATCTTTGGTGTCGTGTTACTGGTGTTTCTCGGCGTCTTTGCATCAGTCGCCTCGCTGTGGTTTCGGGCCTTCATGTCGGGAGCGGGAATCGGGCCGTTGCAGATGGTCGTGATGAAGTTGAAGAAGGTGAATCCCCAGTTGATCGTGGACACGCGCATCATGTTGGTTCAGGCAGGACTGGATGACATCACCACCAACGCATTGGAATCTCATTACCTCGCCGGCGGCAATGTGCCTCTCGTCATCCGCGCGCTGATCGCAGCCCATCGCGCTCAGATCGAGCTGAACTGGAAAACGGCCTCCGCCATCGACCTTGCCGGACGAAATGTGCTGGAAGCCGTGCAGACCAGCGTGAAGACAAAAGTCATTGACTGTCCGGACGGTCGATCCGGTCGTCCGACGCTGGACGGCGTGGCACGCGACGGGATTCAATTGAAAGCGAAAGCTCGCGTCACAGTACGAACCAACATCAAGCAGTTGATCGGTGGTGCGACCGAAGAAACGATTATCGCGCGAGTGGGTGAAGGAATCGTCTCGGCCATTGGTTCGTGTGCGAGTCATAAAGAAGTTCTGGCCAATCCCATGCTGATCGCTCGTGCTGTGCTGGCGAAGGGTCTGGATTCGCAGACGGCGTATGAAATCGTCTCGATTGACATTGCAGACATTGACATCGGTGACAACGTGGGCGCGCGACTGCAGGCCGATCAGGCCGAGGCCGACATGCGAATCGCGCGGGCTCATGCCGAAGAACGCCGCGCCGCTGCCGTCGCGCTGGAACAGGAAATGCGGGCTCTGACGCAGGAGAATCAGGCAGAAGTCGTGTTGTCCGAATCTGCGATTCCCAAGGCCATGGCAGATGCATACCGCAGAGGGGCTCTGCGAGCCGACGCCAGAACTTGATCCTTTCTGACAGTACGATCACGATTTCGACTGTTTTCGCGGTCGCCGGGTCGCCAGACCGTTGCTTCAGGACGCAACTTCGTGAACGGATCGGACTTCCAGAGTTTCCCGTTCAGACTCACCCGCGAAAAGAATCGCCTGCTTCGCGGTAGAATTCTATTGACCGCTTGAGCATCGTCGATTCGAGGCTTACACTTCGACCGTTACTGGCCATGACTGCGCCAGCCTTTCTGCTGTCCGTTGTAAATCACGTCTGACAGCATAGACGATGCCTGGTTTGGATTCAGGATGTATCCGGATTATGCGGCGAGAGTCAATCGGAGCCGTTGTTGTGCCAAACGGAATGATGCAAATCGAAGTGTCTGCCCACGAACGCGATGTCCTGTTGCGTGGTCTGCGCTATGTTCGCAGTTCCATCATGCTGGAATTGCGTGAACCCTCCAGGGACGACACTTATCGCCGCAGCATAGACCTCGACGAGATCCAGATGCTGTGTCAGCGACTTGAATCGACGGACTCGCAGTTAGCGACGGGTCTTTGAGCCCGGTTTGTTCCGAGCCACCGCAGTGAAGATCGTGTATTCACTGATCACATGCTGCGTCACATCGCCGAACAGTTGTTCCATTCG
>JAYTAK010000373.1:0-1814 GCA_043737515.1 Candidatus Kuenenia sp.
GAGAGTCTGATCACCGATACCGTCTTTCCCGAACGATTCATGCACGCGGCGGAACTTGTGCGGATGGGAGCCGACATCCGGATTCACGGCAATTCAGCCGTCATCCGCGGTGTCGCACGGTTATCGGCGGCCCCCGTCATGGCATCCGACCTGCGTGCCAGCGCCGCGCTGGTGCTGGCGGCATTGGCGGCGGAAGGTCGCACCGAAATCTACCGCGTGTTTCATCTCGATCGCGGTTACCATGCCTTCGAACAGAAACTGAATCATCTCGGAGCAAAGATTCACCGCATTCACAGTTCATCGACAAATGATGTGCGCGGGACAGAAATCAAGTATTATCCGATGAGAGCGAACCTGGTTCCTCGAAGTTTTGAGTGAAGAAATTCTGTTTTGCTGACGTTAATGAAGACAATTACACCGTGATTGAATCACTGCCGACACCTGATGCAGAAAACCTGTCGATCGCAGGCAGAGGTACGCGATTGCCTCGGTCCGTCTGGATCCTGAGCATGGTCTCGTTTCTGGCTGACGTGTCGAGCGAAATGGTCTACCCGCTGTTGCCGCTGTTTCTCGTCAGCGTGATGGGTTCATCTAAAATGCAGTTGGGCGCGATGGAGGGCGGTGCGGCATTGATCGTGGCGCTGATGTCTGCTTTTGCCGGAATTCGCAGCGATCGCAAGGGAACATCGGGCGGGCGTGTTGTGTGGATTCGTTGGGGATACGGATTGCCGGTAATCGGTAAGTCTCTGATAGCATTCGCCACGATCTGGCCTCTGGTGATTGGTGGGCGGCTGCTCGACCGATTTGGCAAAGGTCTGCGTGGCGCGCCGCGGGATGCACTGATTGCCAACGCTGTCACTGCAGGCCAGCGTGGTCGAGCTTTTGGATTGCACCGTGCATTCGATACGGCCGGTGCGTTGATTGGCGTGTTGCTTTCGGCGTTCCTGTTGTGGTGGCTGACCGGGACGCCGCAGCAGACCGCAGGCGTGCCGGAAAATTTGGCGGAAACTCCGGAATGGGTCTATCGCGTGATCTTCGCCATCGGAGCGGTCCTGGGATTGGGGTCGTTGTTCCTCACGTTCTTCGTGCGTGAATCTGATTCGAGTGTCGTAGAAACGCCGACGGCAAATTCGAAGACTGCAACAACTGGTGCGGAGAGTTCACCTGCACTGGCAGCTCGGACTGGCTTATTCAGCCTTCCCGGTTCCTACTGGTCCGTATTGGGCGTGCTGGTCTTGTTCTCGCTCGCAAACAGCAGCGACACTTTCCTGCTGCTCCGTGCCCGTGATCTGGGATACTCACCGTGGACTGTAGTCATGGTGTATGCGATCTACAATGTGACATATTCGCTGCTGTCGTTTCCGATGGGTGTGCTCAGTGACAAGCGCGGCCGATGGCGAATCATCGCGATTGGCTGGGCGATCTATGCGGGCGTTTACGCGGGCTTCGCGCTGCTGCCAGCGTCCCAGGCCTGGGGACTCTGGCCCCTGATGGCTTCGTACGGAGTCTACATGGCGCTGACTGATGGTGTTGGCAAAGCGCTGATTTCCGATCATGCGCCTAAGGAAGTCCGTGGCGCGGCAATGGGACTGTTTTATGCCCTGACAGGTCTCACGACACTTGTAGCGAGTCTGCTGGCAGGCCTGCTGTGGGATCGCTCGGGACCGACCGCTGCTTTCATGCTCGGCGCAGGATTCGCGATCCTGGCGTTGGCGGCGATCTTCCTGATGCGCCGTCGACTGGTGTGAAGTCAATGTTGATTCTGAGGTAGGCCGGACCAAGCGCAGCGCCGTTCCGGCAGGTGTCTGGCAATT
>JAYTAK010000374.1:0-4288 GCA_043737515.1 Candidatus Kuenenia sp.
TCTTTCGCTTCCAGTTGCTCTCCACCCTTTCTGTTGAAAACGCAGTGACTTTCAGCTACAGAGCATTAACGTATGCTCTGATCAGGACTCTCACCTGACGATTCAATCGCCTTCACAGGCGCACTAGCCACGCTCGCCAGAGCGTGGATTTCCTCTGGATCGCCCACGTTCTGGTGAACGTGGCTGCAAAGTTGCTGGCACGGTCCGCCACTGCAGCAAAGTTGCAAGCTAGAATCTTCTAAGGAAAACAACACTCTAAACGTTTGCTGAACAGATGCACCCGACTGTTGTGAAAGAATCGCCGTGGTATCGGTGGGCTGACGCCGCAACGCTTGCCGGATTCGGGGAAAACTCTACATCAGATTCCGAGCCTTGATGCTCAGGTATTCATTGATCAGCCGTTCGGTCAGCAGGTCTGGTGGCGTGTCGATGAGCATGATACCCGCTTCTCGCAGCGATGCCGCTTCATGCGATTGTCCCGTCAGGATCTGCGCGGCGGCAGCGGTATGGAATGCGTCGAGGTCAGTTTCCGGGACACGATTCGCCATCGCTCGCAAACCCACATCCTGCAACAAAACGCACAGCGGCAGGTATGGCAGTGAGCGCAGCTTCAGGCTGTCGCCGATGACGCGCAGTTGCAGTTCATCGGTCACAAACGTAATCAGCACGACCAGCGCGCGTTTGCGCTGGACGGTCGTCAGATACTCCAGCGCCATGCTGTAGTCGGACGCATGAGATGATGCCTGGATATCGTACGTCGATCGAAGAATCGATTGAATTCCTGGTTTGCCTCGCACTGGCCGAATGAAACGTTCGATGCGATTGGAGAACGCCAGCAACGACACGTTGTCACCTTGTCCCAGCGCGATGTAACTGAGCATGATCGCAGAGTTGAGCGCGCGGTCCAGATACGAAATGCCTTCGGTCTCATTCCGCATGAAGCGACCGCAATCGACCATGATGACGATATTCTGATTCCGTTCGACGTTGAATTCGCGGCTGATGAGGGCTCGCTGTCGGGCCGTCGCTTTCCAGTCAATCTGGCGAATTTCATCGCCGTAACGGAATTCACGCAGGCGTTCAAATTCACGGCCCTGGCCTGGCATCCGCACCATCCGCACGCCGATTTCTGACAGTCGATTCTGCCGCGACATGAGTTCATATCGATAGACAGCACGGATGTCGGGATAAATGCGGATCGGCGTCACGAGCCGTCGCGCCTGCTGGCGGGACCACAGACCCAGGCGAGTCGGAAACCGCAGATGCACGGCGACCATCTCGGACGCACCCCGGCGATGTGGTGTCACAACATAATGGACCGTCGTTTCTTTGTTTGGCCCAAGATCAATCGTCTGAGGTAATCGTTCGACACTGCACAGTTCTCCCGGATCATCATGCAGACTCAAACGCAGCCACGCATAGGAACGATTGCGCACCACCAGCGACGCCGGGTTGGATGCTCCGACGCTCAGGACTTCGGAGATTTCACGACGCACATCGATCTGATCCGGTGTTGGGCTGATGAGCAGATCGACACAGGCGACCGCGACCAGCACCAGATTGACGAGCAGCGCAAGGTCGGCGATGTCACGATTGAGGCTCGTGAACATGAGCGGAATCGCCAGCATCGCAGCCAGCAGCACAAGTCGCCGGGTCGGGATCATGACCGAGGTGCCTCAACACTGTCCATAATGGCCCGGATTGTTTCATCCGGTGTCGTGCCTTCAAGTTCGGCCTCAGGTCGCAGGCGCAGCCGATGTCTCAAAACCCACGGAGCCAGTTCTTTGATATCGTCGGGCGTTACAAAATCGCGACCGCGACAGGCGGCCATGGTCCGCGCCGCCAGCAGCATGTTGACTCCGGCACGCGGGCTGGGACCAATGGTCACCGATCCCCAGGAACGCGAGGCATCGAGAATATCGACGATATACTTGAGGATTTTCTGTTCAATGATCACCTGACGCACCACCTGCTGGATCTGCAGCACATCGTCGGCTTCCATCACTGGATGCAGATCAAAATCCGACAGGCGGCGCGGATCGCGACCGGCGGCGTAGTGCCCGAGGATTTCCATTTCGTCGGCTGGCGGCGGATAATCCACCAGCAGCTTGAACATGAAACGATCGACCTGTGCTTCGGGAAGCGGATAGGTGCCTTCGTGCTCGATCGGATTCTGCGTCGCAATGACCAGAAACGGACGTTTAAGAATGTGCGTCTTCCCGTCCACACTCACCTGTGCTTCCTGCATGACTTCCAGCAAAGCGGACTGCGTCTTGGGAGGCGAACGGTTGATTTCGTCGGTCAACAGGATATTGGTGAAGACCGGACCTTCGTTGAAACTGAATGCCTGCTGCTTCAGATCGTAAATGCTGTGACCGGTGAGGTCGGACGGCATCAGGTCGGGCGTAAACTGGACTCGGCGGAACTGGCACGACACCGTTTTCGACAGCACGTTCACCAGCAGCGTTTTCCCCAGCCCCGGTGGTCCTTCGATCAACACGCTGCCTTCAGCAAACAGCGCGATGACGGTACCTTCCACGAGTTCCATCTGGCCCACGACGACTTTACCGATCTGTTCGACCACGGATTCGAACAGGTGTTTGACTTCACTAAGTTCCATTGTTGACGATCTAGCAGGGAGAGGTTTGAGTGAGTTGTTGAAGAGTGAATGTTTCTGACTTTACCGGATTCTATGTGCAGTCAAAAAACCGCGTTTGCAGGGTGCATTCAGGCCCAACGGGCCGGCACTATGTCAGCCTGGGGCATCGCCCCAGGAAGAAGGAAACACAAGCAAGTTATTGAGCCCCAAAGGGGCGGCACTAATACTTAAAACGAACGACGGTTTGGGTAATCACGACACATAGAATTTGGTACGGTCAGGAATTTTTGTTGAACCATGCCGCAGGGTCAGACGTTCTACGCTGCTCTGCAAACATTGGAAGTGTGGTGTTACTGATAAGGTTTCCGCAAAGCGACAGATGTCCGCCGACGGAGCGGCGGACCTACGTAGGCGAGCCGCTCCGTCGGCTCGCGCCAGAAGCAGAAGCGTTTCTGTTGATGAACGTCGGGGAGGGCAAGTCGGACATGAATGTCCAACGTACGTGAGTCAATACCCGCCTCACAGGTTTTGTCTTTGAAAATCATTTGGCTTTCTCCTCCCGCGTGCCAGAGAGGCGATGCAGGAATGCGGCAAGCCAGCGGAGCGATGCCGCAGTCCTGTCGGGCGACAGGTTCACCGTTTCCGCCAGGATTTGTGCCTCGGCAAGTCGCTGGCGGACTTCATCGACGTCCATTCCCGCGCGTTGGGCCAGAGCCTCCGGCTGATCCAGACGCACAATGCTGCCATACCGGCGGCGCAACTGACTGCGGATGTAATCCAGGTAACTGCGAATCACGGCACCGCCGTCGTTGAGTCGATACTGCAGATTTCCGACGGCCTGAGCGCTCTCGGTCAGCGACCGTCGCTGCAGCGTCGAAACTTCCTGCGCCGGACCAAAACGATAAAACGCCAGCCAGATTCCCAGGACAGCAACCAATACCAGTTGCAGCGTTCCGATGCGAAGCGAAGGACTGAACAGGACACCAGTTTGAGCATACGAATCGCTGGCGTTGAAATACTCGCTCAGAACGATGGGCGTCTCCTGACTCGAATTCTCGCTAACGTGAAGATAACCGCGTTCGACCAGACGCACCGCAAGGCGCAGGGAGTCAGGATACAACATGCTCCGGTTTGAAAAAATATCTGGGCTGGAACAGGCAACGACTCGCCCACTGCCCATCGGCCACGTTGCCACTTCAACACGATCGGACGTCGAGGTCACCAGAGTCTCGGTTGCCAGATAGGACGGCACTTGCAGGTCGGCACTGGAATTCCATTCGACGGCTCCCTCCACCAGGTCGCTGGACGCATCGACAGTTTCGCTGGGCGTTGTAAACTCTTCGATTTCGTCCTGCGATGGTTCAAGTCCAGGTGCAGGAGTCAGACCCGGTGTTTTCTTCTTCAGCAGCTCTTCGGGGGAGCTGATCTGGTTTTCGTCCTTTCCGTCGGTGGCGGGCTCCTGTGTGGGTTGACTTGAGGTCTGAGATGTATTCGGTGGAATCGCATCCATCTCCAGCTCGGAAGCGGACTTCGTCTGAGGCTCAGCACTCGTCGTCGTATCCGCAGCCTCGGCCGGTAACTCCGCCGAACCAGCAGGAGTGGAGGGCACCACGAGCGGCATGGCAGGCGTCGCCGTCGTGGTACTTGCGAAAACACGCGCCGTCGTGTGAATCCCGAGCGATCTCATTT
>JAYTAK010000375.1:0-1810 GCA_043737515.1 Candidatus Kuenenia sp.
CACCCGCCCAGTGAGCGACGTTCAACCGTCACGATGCAGTCTTCAACCTTCATTTGCGGAGCCTCCTCGACCGGCAAACGACAGGTACGAAATCACCAACAGCCACAGGCAGGAACCGACCACGTATTTGATGATTGCAGGAATTGGCAGCGGGGAGAAATAGCCTTCCAGCAACGCCGCGATGGCCAGCATCGCACCTGCTCCCAGCGCCAGCTTCAAAGATTCCAGGCCGTTGTGCCGCAATGAATCCATTCGTGTGCGCTGCCCCGGAAACAGGATGCCGTGCGCCAGCACAAAGCCGCCGCCGCCGGAAATCACGATCGCGGTGAGTTCAAATGATCCGTGCGAAATGACGAAGCTGAAAAAATTCTCGGTTGTCGGGTGACCGGCCGACAGAATATATCCGGTGACCATGCCAATCGAAATTCCATTGGACAATAAAACGAAGCATGTGCCCAGTCCGATAAAGGCTCCCAGGGCATAGGCCTGAAACGCAATCCCAATGTTGTTCTTGACGTAGAAGCCTGCCATCGCCGATCGCTGTCCGGCATATTTGGCATCCATATCGGTATACAATTCCTGGCCAAAATTCTGGCTCGCCCCTTCCAGCGATTCCTTGCCCGCAATCATTTCGGCGATTTCCGGTCGCTGCCAGCCCACCAAAGTTGAGACCAGAAACGGAATCAAAAACAACGCGAGCGACAGAGAGAACGCTCCAATCCGACGACGAAAAGTCCTGGGGAAATCATAGGCGAAAAAATCCCAGACCACAGACAGGGACCTGGGTGCCGATCGGTACAACGCATTGTGTCCCTGTGCGACCAGATCATTCAGGTATTGTTCAAGTCGCGAACCCCATTCCCGTGACTGCACGAGTGACAGGTCGTAGCAGATGGATCGATACAGTCGCGACAAGTCCGACACGTCGCGGCTGGCCCACTTCCGCTGTCGCCGCGCCCGCAGTCGCGAGACAAGTGCCTCAAACTGCTGCCAGTCCGAGCGCCGTTGTCGAATGAAGCGTTCACGATTCACGGCGTGCCCTTTCACTGCCTGCGGCATCATTTGCCAGAAAGCTGACAATCTTCGCATCGACTAAGCCGTCTGCTTTCGCAGCCAGTCGCATCTTGCGGGCGACGGCGACCGAGGGCGGACGCTCATCATTCGATGTTTTCGTCGTAGACTTTGTGCCGTCAGGATTTTCAGCAAAAGTTTTCAGCACCCGCAGCAAAAACAACGTCTGCCGAAAACCCTGCGTGCGAAAAAACGTGTGCGGATTACGCGGGTCCGGCTGTGGATCAACGTACCCCAGACGCGTTCGCAGTGCTTCGCTCAAAGGTCGAGCAATTTCTTCTCGTCGTGCTTCCGAGATGATGCGATCAGATTCGAAGAGCCGTTCGATCACCGCCAGTGTGCGTTCTGGCACACTGAAGCGGCGCGGGCATTCAGCACGCGGCAGGGCTTCAATGTTGGCGGTGAGTCCCCCTGCGCGGCTGATCCATTCGCGGCGTTCGTCAATGACCATGGTGTCGAACACCAGATCTCCCAGCCGCTGCAAGCGGCGTGTCATCAGCATGGAGATCATGCCGACTGTATAAAACAAGGGCAACATGTCGGCTGCACGCAGAAAGTTCCGGCCGATGGCGCTGGAGGGATCGATCGGGGTGCCGTTTGTTCTGACGACACGAAGTCCCTGAGACCGTTTGCCTGGTGTTTGACCATTCCAGTACGCTTCAAACAGACTGAAGTAGAACCAGTCGAGCAGAAAGGAAATGATCAATATTCCACCGAAACCCAACCCGGCTCCTGCCTC
>JAYTAK010000376.1:0-9878 GCA_043737515.1 Candidatus Kuenenia sp.
GAGCAGATCGTCCGGCAGGTCGGAGATATTGGCCACGGTCTCATGCTTGACCTTGCCATCCTGGCGAAACGTCCTGCGGAGGTACGTCGAAACGTGGACCTTGCCTTTGTAGGTTTTTTTGATTTCCGCCACATGCACGCGGCGTTTGTCTGGGTTGCTCATGACGGATTTGTAGCGGCAGGAAAAACAAAGTCCAGGAAAATCTGGATATTTTCTGGCTACACATGTAATTTGTATTTGTGCGTATTCTGGCAAATCCCCAGTCTTCTACCGCTCGAAGCTCAATTTGGAGCCGTTCAAGTTCGGATTAAGCGAAGACGAAGCGACTGCCGGAGAAGACAACAGCCTCTTACTGCAGTCCGCGCGATCTCAGGTCACCGGAGCCGGCACGACATTGGGGACGCCAGCCTACATGTCGCCAGAACAGGCAGACGATGCGACGACCGTCGATCTTCGGGCCGATATCTATTCTCTGGGCTGCACATTCTACGCGCTGCTTGTCGGTCGCTCGCCGTTTTCGACGTCAAAGAACGCAGTCGAGGTCATCAGTAAACATAAGACGGAAAAAATTGAACGACCGGACAAATTGATCAGGGATGTTCCCGCCGAACTGGGCAGGATTGTTGAACGCATGACGCAGCGCCGGCGCGAGGACCGGTATCAGGATCTGGGAGAAACGATTGACGACCTCTCAGCGTTTCTTGCTGAATCTTCTGCGACCGCGAAGATTCCGAACAAGGACCAAGCCGTTCAGATCGAAGCGGCGGCAAATGCCTTTCATCAAGTCCCTGCCGCGCGACTGCGAACTTACCTGCCGCCGTCGTTTTATGCGGTGGCTGGGCTGGCGTGCATACTCTTTCTGGCGGTGAGTTTTCGCGCTGCGATCGCCAGCCTGTTCGTCGCTGGTCTGACAACGATTCTGGTCGGCGCGGTCTCGGCCGTGCGCGAAGGTTTCAGCCCGATTGGCTCACGTCTGCGGGCGTTTGTTTTCAGCAGTTCAATGAGCGACTGGATGATGTGGACGTTCGGCGGCCTGATCTCACTGGTGGTCATTTACGCAGTTGGCATGGTCGGCTGGTGTGTTGGTGCAATCATCATCTCGGCAGCGATTGCAGTGATCTACCATGTGCTGGTCGTTGGGGCGCTGAAGGAACAACGAGCTGAACCGCAGGCCAGTGCCGAAGATCTGCTCAAGGTGCTGCGACTTGGCGGAATGGAAGAGAACAGCATCCAGCGATTCATCGCTGAATTCGGCGGCCGGCACTGGGAAGAACTTTTTGAATGTTTGTTCGGCTACGACGCGATGCGAGGTGCCAGGAAAACGCTGAGTGCCGAAGGGAAGCTGAACAGGAGAAGCCGGTTTCAGCCATGGCGCGACACGGTGATCGATCGTCTCGAAACGCGGATCGAAGAAGCGCGGCAAGCGAAAGATCAAAAGATGCTGGCCGGGGTCGAACGAGCGAATCTCAAAGCGCGAGGAGTCAGTGACGTCGATGCCAGAAGGCAGTCGGAAGCAATGGCTCAGTCGATGGCGGGATTTGCTGCTGTCAATCGACAGGACAACCAGCGGTTGGCAATGCAAACAGCAGCGTCCGCCGAGGCCAGACGTGAGCGGATACGAGCCATGCTTCAACAAGCGCGGTCGGGAAAACCGAAGTCACTGACTGCGGTGGCTTCGAGGACGACAAGAGCTGTTCTTAATCAACTTCTGGGTGGTAAGCTTCGATTCGTTGTCGGGGCACTGATGATTGCCGGTTGTACGCTCTGGGCGCAACAGAACAATCTGCTGAACGCCGCGAGTCTGGAAAAATTCAAAGCGTCTGCCAGCAACCTGGCACAAACCGATACGACCAAAACCGACACGGCTTTACTCACAGATCAGGACCAGTCGATTGGTCAGCAGATGGAGCAGAATCCTGCGGCCACGAGGCCCTTGCAGTTACCGATTGTTGGCGGATGGTTTGACAGCTTCGCGCCAGGTCTGATCGGCCTGGTGATCCTGGGAAGCGGCATCATCGTTTCCGGATGGCGGTTTTCGTTGTTTGCGATTCCTGCCGCAGCCCTGACACTACTTGGTCCCCGTCTCGGCGTTCCGAGCATCGTCATTCGTTCTGAATGGGTCAGTGCAGCTGCAGCGTTGCTGTTGTTGTCACTCGGACTGCTTCTCCATCGCCGGTTTGCAGCTTTTCGATGAACAAAGCATTCGTGCGAGAACCCGATGCAGACGGAAGAGTCCTGTGTCCGCGCTGCGGATCGCTGGGAACGGCGGTGGGCACAGGGCCGCTGGATACACATATCCAGGAATCGGTGCGGTCCCGGATGGCGGATTCGGCATGGTATTGCAGCCATGCTGACTGCGACGTCGCGTACTTCAATATGTTCGAACAGTGTGTGCTGGTGAATGAGCTGCGAACACCCGTCTATCCATACGACATCGACGCACCCATCTGCGCGTGTTTCGGATTGACCTGGGACGACGTCGATGCGGATTCGCGGGACGACGCACCTGTTCGGATTCGGCAGTTGCTGGCGAAATCAAAGTCCCCTGAGGCCCGCTGCCCGCTGGTTGCGGTGGACGGTCAATGCTGTATCCGCGAAGTACAGCAGTTGTATCTGAAACTGCACAAAGCCCAATGACCGGTCCGGATCAACGGGCTTTTGCAAGTCCGTGGGGCCAGAACTTCTCAAGTATACTGCTCAGCAAAAGTTGAGAGTGTTGTTTTTCTGAGAAGAATTCAGAGGAGGAGGCTGACAAGAAAGCCGATTATCGAGCCTTGCCTGTCGAGGGCCGGAAGACCGGTGACTCGCCGAGTGAGAAAATCACCACTTCCTCCCCAGTGATCGTGCTGATGTCGTGGTGCATGCTGATCGGTTTGCAGCCAGTGATGTCACTGATCAGTGTTTCCAGGGCTGGTCTGGCGATCTCGATCAGTTGGGTTCTGACTTGTTTCAGCAGATCGCGGCCTTTCTCAGCGGGAAGCGTCGTCACCAAATGCTGCTCGGCGGCAGTCAAAACTCCCTGCAGTCGAACCACCAATAGATCGCCAATCAGGTGCGCGCGGATGTCTTTTGGACCTCGGCCCATGAAATCATGCTCGAACCGCGACATTCCGTCGCAGACGGCAGCCTCAATTTCGCCTTGTGTCTTAATACACCATCTCCTGTCGGGTCGAATCATCATGGGATGCGAATCACCCACATTTCGTCATCGTTCCATGAACGACGCAGTGAATGATACTCGATACAACCACTCGATTAAACCGGAACCGGGATCAGGGTCGGTGGGCGAGATTTTTTAGTTCTCCAGTGACAGGCAGGATGGCTGTCCCGCAATTTCGAATTCGCGCCCGGTTGTGTCCCGCTCATATCAAAATATCAACCGGTTCGCTCCAACTGCTTGCGAGTCCGCCGGCCCCAATTGCTCGCAGCCAGACGCGATACGTGCCGGGGCTCAAGGGAGCCGTCGGTGTGAACGAGTATCCCGTGAGTTCCGTCACGTTGACGGCGACGGTCGCGGCACCGGATTCCGCGATCCGGCTGACCCACAGCGAATATGTTTGGGCGCTGCTCACGTTCGTCCAGCGGAAGGTCAGTGGCTGTGATTTCGACGCCGTTGAGAACTGCAGCGTCGGTGCGGAAATCACGGTCGGCAGGGCGGAAGTGCTCGCCAAACTGCTGCCGCCCAGGCTTGCGGCAAGCTGCTGTACTCGGATGGTGTACTCCCCGGCTCCCGTCAGTCGAGACACATTCAGTCGCAGATCGCCTGTGGATGTGGCCGCGTGAGTGATCCGGGGCAGGCCGCCTGGTCCGGAGTTCGTACTGGTGGCCAGCAGCGCTCCGGCCAGCGTGCGAAGCTGCATGCGTGATGTCAGAGTATTCAGCGGCGACGAACTTGCGTGACCGAACGGTCGGCCGAGATCGATCTGAATCGTCTGTCCGGAAGTCACGTTCAGGACGAATTCGTCAGCCGTGTCAGTCGAAGCATTCAGGAATCCCAGTGCGTTCAGGCCGACCCTGATCCGCAGGCGCGGCGCGAGACCGCCGCCGGAATTCTCGGTGTTGAAGGCGGCGTTCCGCGTGACCAGCGTCACGTATTCGCCCATCGTCCGGCCCACGATGCGGATTGTGTAGACGTCGCTGGCGGGAAGCACAAAGGCAGAGATGCCCAGATCAAAATTGGTCGCCGTCACACCGGCACTCAGCGGATTGCTGACGGCGGTGGCCAGCAGTGTCGCACCGCGTTTGAGTTGAACAGTTGAATTCCGCAGATTCACGCCGTTGAGTCCGTCGAAAATGACACCGACGGTCTCCCCGGCCACGCCAGTGAACTCGTATTCGTCCACGTCCGTGAGAACCGAGTAGTCGATGACATCACCAGACAGAACGGAATTCGCTACGTTGAAACTGTGCTGCCTGACATCTCCGCCGGGACTGACGATGCCGATCGTGGCGGACGCGCCGTTGTTGAATAAAGCATTGCCGAAATCGACATCCTGATACGCGAACCGGACCAGCTTCGAGCCGGTTGCAAACACCTGAACCTGGAATGTTGCCGAGCCGATGTTGGAGAAGTGCGGGCGATTGTGCCACTGCACGATCAGCGTGTTGATGCCTCCGACGAGACGCTGTTCCCAATACACATTGCCGGTGTCCGCATCGACGTCATCCCAGAACGGGAAGAGGCCTGCGAAAGCGGTCGTCAGCGCCAAGTTCGTGATCGGCAGGTCGGTGATCACATCGCGTTTGAGCAATCCGCCGTTGTTGCCAACGACGATTGTGCCGGCGGGCAGCAGCGAGTTTCCGACCGTGGTGGTGATGAGCGTCTCCTGATCATCGGTCAGGCCCAGAGGCGTTCCGGTTGTGGAGATGTCGATGAAGCCCGACGGCAGACTTTGCCGCGTGGCGGTGAGTCCTGCGGCGGATTGGCCGATGACCGCGTTCCGTCCGGCACCAACGTTCACGAGTGAATTGTTGAGATTGACTTCGACGGCTGGCGTGGAATCACCGGATTGGGATTCCAGTGCCGCATTTCGGACGGCGTCAAGGCTGATGCCGGAGGCCAGCGTCGAATGCACGACCACGCGATAGTTGTTGGTCGCCGTAAGAAGCCTGGAGCCGAATTCAACCGGCTGTCCGGCGACAGCAACGACGGGACCGGCCACAATTGTTCCATCAGCCCTGCGAAGTGTCCCGGTCAGCACGGTCGCGGGGTTGTTCGGAGTCAGAGTCAGCGTGATCCGGGAGTTGGCTTCGCCGAAGAATCGCAGCACGCGGGTTTCTGCGGCGGCCAATGGAGTCGCCAGTCCGCCGGTCACGCGGCTGACATGACTCCCCGGCAGGATGCGGTTCGGAAACGTAAGCGTGTTGAAGATCGGCTGGTCAAATGCTTCCGTGACGTTTGTGTTGGCAGAGCCGGTGTCCCGCGCGCTGAACCCCATGCCGCGTCGCGCGAACACGCGCCAGATGGTTACGATGTTCTGGCCGCCGTTCAAAGTCAGGTCGGCCTGCAGGATCGCGTCGCGAGCCTGGAGAAATGACGGATTCACCGGCTGCAACTTCATGCCTTCAATCACCAGCTTCATCAGCCGTGTGTTGCCGCCGCTGCCGGTGTGAAAGTTCGGCGTGAATCCGAGTCCGGCGTTTGGAAGATCCGGGTCGAGTGAGCTGCCCTGAATCAGCGCCCAGTTCAGATCCCAAAGCGTGGTGGCCCAGGTCTCGCCGATGAAGTGAACGCTGCTGCTGCCAACGATGTCGGAGAATGTGTGATCATTGTCCGCGAAATCGTAACTGTACGGTTTCGTTCGGATCCCCGGACCGGTGGATGGCTGGCCCAGCGCGTAGGTTCCGATGCCGCGGGCACCGCCGGCCAGATCGGTTGCTGTCTGCGACAGCATCAGAGCCCAGAAGTCACTCCAGCCCTCACCCATGCCACCGCTCTGAAGGGCAGTGAGCGCACTGGTGTTGGCCGGACCGCCGGTCAATCGCTGAGAGATGCCGTGCCCGAATTCGTGATAGATGATGCCGTTGTCGAAGTCCCCATCGCGCGCGGGTGTCGAAATGTTCCAGTTGAACATCTGCATCCGCGGCGATGTGCCTTCCGGTGGTGTCGCAAAGTTGGCGTTGTTCGTTCCTGCGCCATCCTGAGCTTCTGCGTTTACCGGGTCGCCTCCGGTTCCCAGACCGGAATAGTTGGTGACCTGGAAGTTGCCCGATGCTTCATTGAAGCCGTGATGATGCGTCACGTCATGAATGAAGTTATTGGCATAGAACAGGTTTGTGACGGCAGCGGGTCGGTAAGTGGACGGTGCCTGGGTAAGATTCAGCGGGAAGTTGAACGACAGTGATGCCGTGCCGTTCGGAGCGGAACCGGCGTCCGGGACATTGTTCGCGTCAGTGTCCGTGTAAGCCGAGACGTTGTTGCCGGTCGTCGTCGTAAATTCCGCACCCGCAACTCCGTTCGTGTCGTGCCAGCCGAATGGCGATGCCACGGCGTTCTGCGGATTCACAAGGTTCGTCCGTCCGCCGTCGCTGGGACTTTCCTTTGGCGCTGCGAAGACGTTGTAGCGGGCATCCGACACCCAGTCGCTGATGCTCAATACGTCACCGTCAACCGAACTCACGCCGGCGTCAAACCAGTGTGAACCATCATCCATCTGGACATTCAGCCGCCAGCCGGGTTCCAGTCCGTTCTTGGTTGGAATCAGCACACGTTCCGCTGGAATGGATTGGCGTGTCACGCCAGGTGCCGACAGCAGGTAGACATCCGACTTGCCGTGCCGCAGCACGTTCGCGGGAACACGATTCGACGCGAAGAACGTTGAGGTCACTCTCGCCGGCACGCCGATTCCGATCTTCGTCACAAAGGATTCCAACGCCTGCGTGGCGGACATCGCCGGCGTCGCCAGAGCCGACACTCCCGCCGTCGCGACAAACGAACTACCCGCGCTGACGATGGCACCGGACTTCGCGACGCTGACGTTCGCCACCGCGTTCAGGATGTCCAGACCGTTCAGCGTCTGCTGAAGGTAAATGTGTGTCGTCCCGGACTCCGCACTGACCGAGGAACTGCTGACACGAAAATCCAGGTCTCCTGCGCTCAGCCCCAGCGCCGCGCTCTGGCTGACCAGAAACTGTTCCGCGATCAGGAATGGGTCGCCGGACCTGGGCGAGGAAAGCAGGTGCCCCGGCTGAGTCAGCGTGATCGAGCCTGGCTGGAAGTCGCTGTCCAGGAATTCCGTCACCCCATGATCATGATCACCGACCGTCGCCGACAGCAGCATCCGGACTTCCAGCGCGTCGATGTTCGCGAGTCGGCCAGTGACGAAAGCACGCCTGCGAAGTGATCGCCGTCGAGCCACGGACACTCGCGAAAACTGGATCGCTGACCTGAACAACATGGAGATACGACGAAGCATGACACGACTCCCGATGAGAAACGGCGGTGGTCGGTTCCATCCGGTCAGTTCGGCTGACGCAGGCATCACGTCCTGGATGCAAACAATGAGCGTCGGCAGAAACAACAGTTGATTGGCAAGGTGGGAGGAAAATCTTAAGCGGTGAACTGACCAAAGGGAATTGTGTTACGATTCGAAGGAGAGGTTTTTTGGAAGTTTTGCGGCCCTCAGGTTTTCGGTACATAGCGCCTGCAGCTAATTGTAGCTTGGACATTCATGTCCGAGTCCTCGCCAAGAGGCATGGCTGATACAAGAATTCACGATTTACCGCGATCTGGCGATGGGCAAAAGGTGTTGGATACGCGACGGACATGAATGTCCATCGTACATTCAGCTCCGGCGGGATGGCACTCAGCCGTATTTGGCATTCACCTTGTTGGCCATTGTAGCTTGGACATTCATGTCCGAGTCCTCGCCAAGAGGCATGGCTGATACAAGAATTCACGATTTACCGCGATCTGGCCATGAGCAAAGGGTGTTGGATACGCGACGGACATGAATGTCCATCGTACATTCACACCGGCGGGAGTGACTCCGCACACTTCGATACGTACACTTCAAGGACTCTATTCGGGATCACCTCAGAGAATCTGCGGGTGCAGCCGACTGAAACCTCAATTCAATAGAATCTCAAGATACGATCCAAATGACTTTTATCCGACCGGAGAGCCTGAACTTTGACAACCAATTCACGAAGAATCTTCCGGCTGATCCGAACGCGATAAACTCCCGCAGGCAGGTACGAGATGCGTGCTACTCACGAGTCCGGCCGACGAAAGTTGCCGACCCGAAACTGATTGCATGGTCACGCGAAGTCGCCGATCTGCTTGATCTCGAGGGCGATCCATTCGCCACAGGCGATGCGGCTGAAGTCTTCAGCGGCAACAGAGTGCTTCCCGGCATGGATCCGTTCGCCATGTGTTACGGAGGCCATCAGTTTGGCAACTGGGCCGGTCAACTTGGCGATGGGCGAGCGATTAATCTGGGTGAAGTGCTCAACCAACAGAATCGACGCTGGATGCTGCAATTGAAGGGTGCGGGTCCGACGCCGTATTCCAGAACAGCGGACGGCCTTGCTGTCCTGCGATCATCGGTACGCGAGTTCCTGTGCAGCGAGGCTATGTTTCATCTGGGCGTGCCGACGACACGCGCCCTGAGCCTGGTGCTGTCCGGTGAAAAAGTGGTGCGTGACATGTTTTACGATGGCAATCCGCAGCGCGAACTCGGGGCGATTGTCTGTCGCGTCGCGCCGTCGTTTACGCGTTTCGGAAACTTTCAGATCTTTGCCGCGCGAGGCGACCTCGATGTCCTGCGTCAGTTGGTCGATCACACCATTCGTTACGACTTTCCGCATCTCGGCGAGCCATCACCGGAAACGTACGCAGCGTGGTTCGCAGAGATCTGTCGCACGACGGCGGATATGATCGTCCACTGGATGCGCGTGGGATTTGTGCATGGTGTGATGAACACCGACAACATGTCGATTCTTGGACTGACGATCGACTATGGCCCATACGGCTGGCTTGAGAACTACGATCCCAACTGGACTCCCAACACGACTGATGCGTCTGGCCGACGCTATCGGTTCGGGCAGCAGCCGCAGATCGCGCTCTGGAATCTGGCTCAACTGGGACAAGCACTGGTCTCGTTGTTCGACACGATTGAACCGTTGCAGGCGGGCATTGATTTGTACTCCACGTATTTCAACACTCAATGCCGCGCGATGATGCTCCAGAAGCTGGGCCTGAGCGTCATCGAAGCCCAGTCCGAGGCTGACACAGCGCTCACCAATGACATCCTCGACGTGATGTACCCGGTTGAGACCGATATGACGATCTTCTATCGTCGCCTTGCTGCTTTGCCGCTCAATGGGACGGCGAACGCATTCGACGATTCCGTTTTGGATGCGTTAAGCGATGCCTGGTACCGGCCCGAACAAATAACGACGGATTACCGAGCGACCGCGATCGCGTGGCTGCAGCGATATCGCAATCGTGTGCGGAGTGAAGGCATTTCTGATGCGGAACGTAAGCTTCGGATGAATGCGGTGAATCCGAAATACGTTCTGCGGAACTACATGGCTCAACTGGCCATCGACAAAGCCGATCAAGGAGACTACTCGCTGATTTCCGAATTGCTGGAATTGCTGCGGCATCCGTACGACGAACAGCCGGACCAGGAACAATTTGCGGCGAAACGCCCGGACTGGGCGCGCGAGCGGGCAGGCTGTTCCATGCTGTCGTGCAGCTCGTAGACCTTGCGCAGAGAATCGTGCAGAATTGCCGAACATGGTATCGCTTGTCAGTGTCCGCGAACTATACTCCTTGCGGTCAAGATTGAGAGAATTGGTGAGCGGCATGCGTCAGCTTGCCGGTACAAAAACGAGGTACCGGAGGGCTCACGCCACTCCGCTCGCCAGACTCA
>JAYTAK010000377.1:0-4278 GCA_043737515.1 Candidatus Kuenenia sp.
GCCGCGCTCGTACCACATACTTTCAGCCTCTTGACACCGTCGCCCAATTATTGACGATGCGTACTCTGTAGGGTGTGACAAGCAACGCGCAGGCACACCGAATCACAGACATGGTGTGCCGGCGCTGCCGCTTGTCACACCCTACAAATTCACAAACTCGCCTCCCATGCTCCAAGTTCGTCATGACTTCAAATCATCCGTCGGATCGCATACGATTTCAAAATGCGAAAACTCATTCGAGCCTCTGCGGGCAGCGGGAAGACATTTCAACTGTCGTCGCATTTTCTGCGGCAGTTGTTTCAGGGCCATGCACCGGAAACGATTCTCGCAACCACGTTTACACGCAAAGCTGCCGGGGAGATTCTGGGGCGTGTGCTCTTAAGACTTGCAGAAGCAGCCGATGACACGAAGGCCGCAAAGAAACTGGCCGAATTCCTGGAACAGCCTGATATCACAAAGCCTAAAGCCCGTGAGTTGCTGGCTGACGTGACGCGGAATCTGCATCGGCTGCGCGTGTGTACGCTCGACAGTTTTTTCCAGCAGGTCGCCCGGAGTCTGACGCTGGAACTCGGACTGCCGCCGGGCTGGAGCATCATCGACGAACACACCGATGCCGAACTGCGCGAACAGTCAATCGATGCGGTCCTGTCGCAGCAAGTGCCCGAAGATGCTCAGAACCTGATGCACATGCTGGCAAAGGGTCGTTCGAAACGCAGCGTCCGAGACCTGATCGACGAAACGGTCAAAAGTTTCCACGAACTGTTTCTGCTCACCGATGACGAAGCATGGAACAAGCTGCCAAAATATCCGCGTCTGACAGCGGAACAGTTTCAGCAGGCACTGGTCGATCTCAACTCGTGTGCGCTGCCGGAGGACAAGAATTATCAGAAGGCTCGAGCTGCCGATGCGAACCGCT
The DNA here is from genome assembly GCA_043737515.1 of Candidatus Kuenenia sp. Classification (GTDB taxonomy): domain Bacteria; phylum Planctomycetota; class Planctomycetia; order Planctomycetales; family Planctomycetaceae; genus SXXK01. Next base: position 917 of record JAYTAK010000377.1, read on the forward strand.
TCGAGACGCAACAGTGGGATGAATTCGTAACGACCGGCATCGCCGCGAAAGTACTGGCGGGGGAAACGACATACAGCCGCAAAGTGATCAGCGACGAACTGATCGCCGCCTATCGTCCGCTGCTCAGTCATGCCAAAGCCGAACTGCTAGACCGCCTGGCGCTACAGATGCGTGCCATCCGCAATCTCATCTCGCGCTTTGATCGGGAATACTCCCGCCTGCGGGCCGATCACGGCTGGATGGGTTTTGGCGATGTGACGCGCACGCTGGCAAAGTCTGTCGATGCGGCCAGCGGTGATCGCATGAGTTTTCGCCTGGACAGTTCAATCCGCAATCTGTTACTCGACGAATTCCAGGACACTTCGGCGGATCAGTGGAGAATCTTGAAACGGCTGACACAGAATCTGGATCGTCACGAAAAGCACAGCTTCTTCTGCGTCGGTGACGGCAAGCAGGCGATTTACGGCTGGCGCGGCGGAGTGGCGGAGATTCTGGATGCCGTGCCGGACGCCGTGCCCGGAATCGTTGATGAACCGATGGACAAGAGTCGCCGGTCAGCTCCCGCCGTGATGAACGCTGTCAACACCATCTTCCAGCACATCGCACGCCATTCAAATCTGGAGGACTATCACGCGCCGTGCGTCGCATGGTCCAAGCGATTTCCTGAGCATTCCACCGCCAACGAAACGATGCCGGGTTATGTCTGCTTTCGTTCGTCGCCCGTGATGGAAGGTGATTCTGCCGACGAACGTCGCGGCCCGTGGCATCGCTGGGTGGCCGAACAGATTCGTGAGCTGCACCTGCAGACTCCCGGCGCGACAATTGGCGTCCTGACACGAACCAACAGCGCCGTCGCCAGAATTGTCCATGAGTTAGCGCAGCTCAATGTTCCGGCGAGTGAAGAAGGAGGCACGCCGCCGACCGACAGTGCGGCAGTGCTCGCGCTGCTGTCGCTGCTGCAGTTGACTTCGCATCCCGGTTGCCAGGTGTCACGGTATCACGTCGCCAGTTCACCGCTGGGGCCAGTCACCGGGCTGCGCGACTGGAAAAATGCGGGGCAGGCAGAAGCGGTCGCTGCGCAGTTGCGCAGCCGCCTGATGGACGAAGGCTACGGCAGAACATTGCAGACGCTGTCGGAATCCGTCCGCGACATCTGCACGGCTCGCGATCGCTTGCGGCTCCAGCAGATCGTAGCGCAGGGATGGCAGTTTGATCAGACCGGATCGCTCAATCCGTGCGACTTTGTGCGGCTGCTGGAAAACAGCAAATTTCAGAAGTCAGAACCCGCACCGGTTCGCGTGATGACAATTCATCAAAGCAAGGGGCTTGAGTTTGATGTGGTTGTCCTGCCCGATCTGGAAGTGCCGATCTTCAAAGCACCGGAAGCCGCGTTCACCGGCCCCGGCGCGGGCGAAGTGCCGGATCGCGTGTGTGTCTGGAGCAACAAGGCTCTGTGGCCCATGCTGCCGCCTGGACTGCAGGCTGCGTTTCAGGACACCGTCGCCAGGCAGATCTCTGACAATCTCTCTGTATTTTACGTGGCCGTCACCCGCGCGGCGCATGCGATGCACATGCTGATAAAGCCCATCACCAGCAAGCAGCCGCCGAAAACATTCGCGGGCCTGCTATTGGCGTCATTGACGGATCAGTCGCAGGCGGAAGCTTCCGTCATACTGTATGAAACCGGCGATCCGGGCTGGTACAATTCCGTGCCAAAGATGACCACGATGGATACCGGAAAGCGGAAAACAAAATCGCACGTCGTGCCACATGTGCGACTGGCTCCGATGACAGACGGACGACGACGCGGACTGAAGCGGCGCGCTCCATCAAGACATGATGAAACCCGGCTGTATCTTCCGGCCGTGACATCTTTGATCGCGCGGCGTGAAACGATGCCGGCCTCAACGGATGTCTCTGAAGACGGTGTCCGGACGATTGTTGATCCGAAAACACGCGGGACAGTGATGCACGCATGGTTCGAATGCATCGAATGGCTCGACGATGCGACGGCAAAGCCGGACGAATCCCTGCTGCGGCGGAAGGCGTCCGAATTGACAGTCCCGGAAGCGGCGGTCGATCGTCTGCTTTCAGACTTTTATGCCGCCATTCAGCGTCCGGAAACACGGCGCGTGTTTCAGCGAAATGCAATCGGCACTGTCGAATCGTTTGCGGCCTTTCGCACGGCAATCGAAGCCGGACAGGCGACGACCAAAGTCGAACGCGAACGCACGTTTGCGCTGCTGCATCAGAATGAGCTGGTGCTTGGATCGATTGACCGACTCGTGTTGCTGTTGCAGCACGGCCGACCGGTTGCGGCTGACATTATCGACTTCAAGACCGACCGCTTCGCCGGAGACCGCAGCCGCTGGATCGAAGCCCGCCGCCTGCACTACGGACCACAACTGGAAGAATACCGCTTCGCCGTTTCACAATGCTTCGGCGTCCCGATCCAGCACATTGGCACGCGCCTGCTGCTCATCGAAGCGGACGCCGTGATCTCGACGCCGTAAACCCGAGGGCGGCGGTGCAATCACTCATGTGCCGCAACGGATCGCAAAGTACGGCTGAGTCTTCCTGTGCCGACGATGTTCGGTGTTGAATACAATATGTGGCCGATTCGGAATGCTGAGGTTTTCAGATGATCACAGCTCGTCAGAATTCCAGACGCCCTGTGAAAGCAGAAAACGAATCTTGAAGTTGTTAACGAGAAACGTTACTATTGTGAGATGATACGGAGCTTTCGAGACAACCGGACGGAAAATATTTTTTACCGCCTGCGAGTCAAGGGCGTCTCTCAAATCATCCAGCGAGCAGCTTTGCGAAAACTGCTGATACTCGATGCCGCCGAAATGCTGGATGACTTGCGTGTGCCTCCCGGGAACCGGCTCGAAAAACTGCACGGTGACCGAATGGGTCAATTCAGCATTCGCGTCAATGATCAATGGCGAATTTGCTTCGTGTGGAAAGATGGCGGTGCTGAAGTCGTCGAATTCACGGACTACCACTGAGTGCTCAATATGACAGCAAGAAAACTTCCCCCCGTGCATCCGGGAGAAATACTGCAACTGGAATTCCTGGAGCCTTTGGGTGTCAGCCAATACCGGCTCGCCAGGGCGATCAGCGTTCCGCCGCGCAGAATCAATGAAATCGTGAAAGGTCTGCGGTCCATTACAGCAAACACGGCGTTGCGGCTTGCTCGATATTTTGCGACGTCCGAACGGTTCTGGCTGAATCTGCAGTCGCATTACGATTTGGAAACGGAACGCGACCGGCTTGGTTCGGCATTGCAGGATGAAGTTCAGACGCTGTCGCGGGGCTAAGCCCTGATGCAGAAGTTTTTTCGTTTAACAGTCAGCCGC